>JAYVFU010000248.1:0-7523 GCA_043772865.1 Methylophilaceae bacterium | reverse complement strand
TGTTTTGCTTTTCTATTATTTAATTTTCACCCCGCAAAAATTTTTATGGGTGATTCTGGCTCAATTCCTTTAGGGTTTTTGGCTGGCGCAATGGGCTTGTTAGGCTGTGTTCAAGCGTATTGGCCTGTTTGGTTTCCAGTGCTAATATTTTCATCATTTATTGTCGATGCGACAGTAACCCTTATTAAAAGATTACGAAATGGTGAGCGATTATCACAAGCACACAAAAGTCATTATTATCAGCGCTTAGTGCAAATAGGCTGGGGCCATAAAAAAACTGCGGTAGCAGAGTATTTATTAATGCTGCTATGCAGCTTAACTGCTTTATTGTTTTTGCAAGCTTCCACTCTATTGGTCATTGTTTTACTAGTTGGATGGAGTCTCATTTATATGGTTTTAGCTGTGTTGATAGATAAGCACTGGAAACAGAAAAAATCTTTATAGCCGTTTTAAGTAGCGTAGCCGTCATTTGAAACTGATTTTAGGTAAAATGTACATTTACGCTAAAGCGAAAAATTAATAATTAACAAATCAAAGAGCTAAAACATAGCCATGCGCACCATACATTTTTTATCAAATCCACGTTCTTTTTCTGCGCTACTTCATGATATTTTTATGGCGTGCTTAGCGTGGGTGCTTGCTTATTATTTTCGATTTAACTTCGACGTGCCACCCTCATTTATGCACACCATGTGGCAAAACCTTACTTGGGTATTGCCTTTACAAGTCATTACTTTTCTAAGTTTTGGTCTATATCAAGGTGTATGGCGTTTTGCTAGCATGCCAGATTTAACGCGTATTTTAAAAGCGATTTTAGTTGCTGGGCTTTTAGTCACCACCGTATATTTAATGGCTAAGCCTTTTGGAGTAATACCAAGATCTGTATTAGTTTTAGATCCAATTTTACTTATTCTAGCTATGTCTGGCAGTCGTTTTTTTTATCGCGCATGGAAAGAGCATCGCTTGTACGGTACAACACATTTACACGGTAAGCCAGTATTGCTTTTAGGCGCTGGTGAGGCAGCTGTAGCGTTGGTTAAAGACTTAAGCCGAAGTAAAGAGTGGCAAGTTGTCGGACTGTTAGATGATGATATTGCAATACAAGGAAAGCAATTGCTAGGCGTTAAGGTATTGGGCAATATTGATTCGCTAGCCAAGCATGCAAAATTACTCGATATCACCCATGTGATTGTTGCGATGCCATCCGCACATCATCAACAAAGACGGCGAGCGGTTGATATAGCTAACGAAAGTGATTTAACCGTACTCAAGGTGCCCGCTTATGATGACTTAATAAGTGGTAAAGTCAGTGTATCTCAAATTAGAAAAATTGAGGTTGAGGATTTGTTAGGGCGTGAACCCGTAGTGTTAGATACTGATGGGCTGCATGCGCTGATAGAAAATAATGTGGTGTTAGTGAGTGGGGCAGGAGGGTCAATTGGCTCTGAGCTTTGTAGGCAAATTGTGAAGTTTGCACCCAGTTTGTTAATCTGCTTTGATATTTCAGAATTATCTTTATACAATTTAGAGCAAAGCTTTAAAGCGGCTGCTTTAAAAGTGAACATTATCTATGTGATAGGTGATGTTAAAAATGAGCAACGCTTGGCATTACTTATGCAACGTTATATGCCAAACATTGTATTTCATGCAGCAGCGTACAAACATGTACCGATGATGGAAACAAATAATGTAACAGAGGCCTTAACTAATAATGTGGTGGGGACTTATACGTTAGCAAAAGTCAGTAAAGCGTTTGGCGTGCAAAAGTTTGTGATGGTTTCGACTGATAAAGCGGTTAATCCAACTAATGTGATGGGCGCTAGTAAGCGCTTGGCTGAAATGGTCTGCCAAAGTTTGCAAGATAATCCTCTGCAAGACAAAATAGATGACAATTTTAAAACAATGGTTAATACATGCTTTGTCATCGTGCGTTTTGGTAATGTATTAGGCAGCAGCGGCAGTGTTATTCCCAAATTTCGAGAACAAATTGCCAAAGGCGGACCAATCACTGTTACGCATCCTGAAATTACGCGTTATTTTATGTCGATACCCGAAGCTGCTCGGCTAGTGATGCAAGCTAGTTTAATGGGAAACGCAGCAGAAATTTTTGTATTAGATATGGGCGAGTCTGTAAAAATTACTGATTTGGCACGTGACATGATTCATTTATCTGGCTTGACTGACGATGATATAAAAATTGAATTTACAGGCTTACGCCCAGGTGAAAAGCTTTATGAAGAGCTATTGGCTGATGATGAACATACATTGCAAACGCCACACCCCAAACTACGCATTGCCGCCGCCAGAAGTGCTGATCAAGCCTGGGTGCAAGCGCTTTTAAAATGGATAGAAGCAACAGCCACAATGGACGAAGCAGCAGTGAAAGAAGCTCTAAAAGAATGGGTAGAAGAATATGTTGGTGATGTTAATGCTGTTACTTAAAAACTGTTAATTTAATGCCATTGCGTTATGAATACTATTTAGTTACCTTATTTTAATTTAAAAGATAACCCGTGAATTATATAAACCCACAAGAAATTTTAGAGCATGCTGATGTTCTGCATACTGCTGAAGTTGTTAATGCGGCCATAGATGCGCTTGCTTTACAAATCACGGCTAGTTTAAGTGAAGCAATTCCACTCGTTATGTGTGTGATGGGCGGGGCGGTTGTGTTTTCTGGGCAACTTTTACCCAAGCTAAATTTTCCACTAGAGTTTGATTATGTACAGGCGAGTCGATATCACAATAAAACTGAGGGTCAGCAGTTAGTTTGGAAAGTGGAGCCACGAGAAAATGTGGCGGGCCGTACGGTTTTGCTTTTAGATGATATTTTAGATGAAGGGCATACGCTTGCTGCAATCAAAGAAAAATGCTTAGCGCAGGGTGCAAAAGAAGTGGTAATTTCTGTGCTAGTAGAAAAGCAATTAGGGCATCCCAAGCCCGTTTCAGCAGACTTTGTGGGCTTAACAGTGGCTAATCATTATGTGTTTGGATGTGGGATGGATATATATGGATGGTGGCGAAACTTACCTGCTATTTATGCTTTAAAATCAAATTGAATGCAACTTGATTTTATTTTTATACACCTATTTAGACTACATTAGCCATTTGTAATAACAACACGTGTTCCCATGCAATCCACTACTTGACCAACTCGTATTTTTGCAGTTTTACGGCTTTCTAATAGCCCGTCTACATACACTAATCCCTCAGCCACCATTGTTTTGCCACGCCCGCCGCTATCAGCTAAACCAACAAATTTTAGTAGGTGACATAACGCTACATACTCTTCAGTGAGCGCAAATTCTATAGTTGATTGGATATTGGTCATGTGAGGCTCATTACTTTTAAAACCTCTATTTTAAAGGATTTAAGCTTACATGATTTAAACTTCGGCTTTTACTTTCTCAAAGTAATCCGCATACTCTTGATGTTCTTGGGTTAAGTGTGAGACCCACCAATTGCGTAAAAACTTAAGTAAAATATGCGGGTCGCGATTGAGTTGTGCTTCATAAGAAGCCTCGTCAACCAATTTTTCAAATTGCTTTTGGCAGTTTATATGCTTGATTAAGCTGGGATATTTTTATTTTTGTAGCATACCTTCTCCAGTTTTAGCATGAAAAGCTGTATAAGTTTTAATGATTTTAAGCGTTGGGTTAAGCGCTGCCAAGCCTCAGCCTTCTTGAATAAAGTAATACAGTGAGTTAATTGTGGCAACAATTGTATGATGTTGCTCATCAATAATCGAAACACCTAGGTTATGTTCTTCATTCCAAACAATATAAAGAGGGTACATCATGGTTCTTTTCTTCAAGTTTAGTTTGGATTTTTATGGGTTAAAAACCTAGGCTGTCTAATAAATCATCAACTTGTTGTTGATCAGTAACAATATTGACTGCATTTTTAGGGTCAATTTGCGGACCGTTCATCAGTGAGTTTTCAACATCATGTTTCACAATAATAGGTTGTTTAAAATCAACCAATACTTGCAATAATTGTCTTTCAATATCTTGTGCTAGTACCATCACTTTTTTGATGACTTGGCCTGTTAGATCCTGAAAATCTTGTGCCATCATAATTTCTAATAGCTGTTGTTTAGTTTTAACTGTGTTGTCATTAGTTATTTTTAAAAATGCCAATGTATCAGCTGCAGCTTCACTGTAATGCTTTTTAAAAGAAGTGCTTTCTAATACGGTTTTCCATTTTTTTTCTAATGACTTACCGGCACTGCAAATTTCATCTTGCAAAGGTGAAGCAACATCAACCGCATTGAGCACTTTATCAGCGGCTTGCTCGGTCATTTTGGCAACATAGTCTAGCCTATCGCGCGCATTGGGTATGGCCTCAGCTGCATTGTGGAGTAGTTGATCAAACCCTAAACCTGTGAGGTTTTGGTGAAGATCTCGCGTTAGTTGACCAACTCGCGACAAAATATCTTCATTTTTGAGGTCATCTTCCGCCGTTTCGAGAAGTTGAGGCAAAGTTTCTTCAATAGTATTGGCTAATGGACTATTCATTTGCTTATGCCTTCACAAGTTTTTCGAAAATTTTGCTAAGTTTTTCGTCTAGTGTCGCTGCAGTAAATGGTTTAACTACATAACCGTTTGCGCCCGCTTTGGCAGCAGCAATAATGTTTTCTTTTTTTGCTTCTGCTGTCACCATTAATACGGGCAAAGAGGCTAATGTCGCATCTGCGCGAATGTTCTGCAACATGGTCAGCCCATCCATATTGGGCATATTCCAATCAGTTATAACAAAGTCAAAGTTGCCATTTTTAAGTTTACTTAATCCCATAACGCCATCTTCAGCTTCATCTACGTTAGTAAAGCCTAGCTCTTTGAGCAGATTACGCACTATTCTGCGCATGGTTGAAAAGTCATCCACAATCAAAAATTTAGTATCAGGACTCGCCATCAAATTCTCCGTAATCAATGCTGCACAATTGCAAATTTAAGTATTTGGTCAATAAGTTAATCATAACCTTTACTTTATTATCGGCTTAGATTAATAATTCTTGACCTTAATATCGACTATTAAACAGGTTTGATTCTAATAATTAAAAGGCATTTCTTAGGTATTTATTTGCTTTTATACTCTGAGTGAGCTGGCGTTATATTTATTTAAATAACCGAGCACCATTTTTGGTAAATCTTGCAAATGACCAACTTCATCTACGCCGCCAGCTAGAACAGCTTCTTTAGGCATGCCGTAAACTACGCAACTTTCTTCATTTTGGGAAAAATTATATGCGCCAGCATCCTTCATATGGCGCATGCCAATCGCACCATCTTTACCCATGCCTGTAAGTATTAAACCAATCACATTTTTACCTGCATAAGCTGCCGCCGAATCAAATAGCACATCTACAGAGGGTTTGTGGCGATTGACAGCAGGTGAGTCATCTAGTTTGGTTAAATAATTAGCGCCACTTTTATTGAGCAGTAAATGCTTATCACCAGGGGCAATGTAAGCGTGGCCAGGCAATATGCGTTCGCCGCCTTCTGCTTCTTTTACATTTATTTGGCATATTGAATCTAGGCGGTTTGCAAATGACTTAGTAAATCCAGCTGGCATGTGTTGTGTAATCAGTATACCTGGGCAATCGGATGGCATTTTGAGTAAAAAGGCTTTAATTGCCTCAGTTCCACCCGTAGATGCGCCAATAATGATGAGTTTTTCACTGCTTATTAATGGATTTTTTAATTGGCGAGGCGGGGCATTGTCATCGTTCGTTTTAGGCATTGCATGGCGAATATTCGCTTGAGCTGCAGCACGTATTTTGTCTGCAATTAGCTCTGTATATTCCCGTATGCCCTCTGTAATTGACATTTTTGGTTTAGTGACAAAATCAATGGCGCCTAACTCTAAAGCACGCAATGTAATTTCAGAGCCACGCTCAGTTAACGTAGAAACCATCACGACGGGCATTGGCCTTAAACGCATGAGACGTTCTAAAAAATCTAGTCCATCCATTTTTGGCATTTCTACATCTAATGTAAGCACATCTGGATTATGTAATTTTATTAAATCTCGCGCAATAATCGGGTCTGGTGCTGTGGCTACCACGGTCATATCCGTATGGCTGTTAATAATTTCGCTTAATAAACTGCGAATTAATGCAGAATCATCAATCACCATGACCTTGATTTTGCGGGAAGATGTTGCTGGTATTGCACCTGCTGTAATAATTGCCGAATCTAGAGTCATGACGTTACCTATTCTTTTTCTAGTTACATAAATAATTTAAACTTTACGACGTTATGCTTTGCAAATTAGCTCATAGCTCATAGCTCATAGCTAAAAGAGATCAATTTCACCACCTACCGTATCAGTTTTAAGCTTATTTGCATAAGTAGCTTCACGTTTAATCAATGTGTAGTTGTTTAACTGTTTAAGTTTTTTAACTAAAACCTTGCCTGTTTGAGGGAAAAAATAAACTTTGCGTGGGTAAATATCGTTTAAATCTTCGCCCAATACTTTGATATTTTCACCTTTTAAAAATTTTCTTACGAAAATGGCATTGCGTTCGCCCACATTGGTGGTGGTAAAACTACGTAATACATTGCCACCACCAAAAATTTTAGCTTCCATGTTTTCACGTTTAGCTCCGTTTTTAAGCAGTTGGTTAATCAATACTTCCATGGCATAACTGCCGTAGCGCATTGACTCTGAAACGGGGCTATCTTTTTCTGCACTTTCTGGCAACATAAAGTGATTCATGCCACCAACGCCTGCGTTTGTATCACGAATACAAGCCGAAACGCATGAACCTAATACCGTGACTATTAGCATGTTTTTTTTGGTAAAGTAATATTCACCAGGACCAATTTTGGCGGCTTCGCAGTCAAACGTGCGATCAAAGTACAGTGCAGTTGAAACTTGTTCTTCTAAATAATTCATTAAGCAATCTCTTTTGCTCTGATTGAAGCAATCGCGCTATTTGCATTTTTATTAAGCTCGTAAACTGTTTTCCCACGTAATTTAAAAGCATTTGATACATACATAAAGTTTTCTGAATGACCGGCAAATAGCAATGCGTGTGGCTTCATCAAAGGTGCAAAGCGACTTAATATTTTGGTTTGTGTTGGTTTATCAAAATAAATCATGACATTTCTGCAAAAAATGACATCAAATGGCTCTTTTACAATCCAGTTATCGCCAAGCAAATTAAGCGGTTGAAAGTTAATCAATGCTTTTAATTCATTACGCACTCTTACAGCACCTTCTTGCGCGCCAGTACCACGCTGAAAATACTGTTTAAGTATGTGATTGGGCAATTTGCTAATACGATCATTTGGATAAACACCGCGAGCTGCCGTATTTAATACATTGGTATCAATATCTGTGGCCATGATTTCAACAGGTGGCGTTAACGTACCAAATGCCTCGCAGGCCGTAATGGCAATGGTGTAGGGCTCTTCGCCCGTAGAGGCAGCTGAACACCAAATGCGGATTGGTTTTTTTAGTGAAACTAGGTGTTCCGCTAAAATTGGAAAGTGATGCTCTTCACGAAAAAATGAGGT
>JAYVFU010000247.1:0-2728 GCA_043772865.1 Methylophilaceae bacterium | reverse complement strand
CCGTGCCAGGCATGGTGGCTGGGGCGCTTCAGCATTTAAAATCTCTGCGTAGTATGCAACCTGATAATGGCTGGATTAAAACGCTTTTAGAAGAAGCTGAAAACGAACGCATGCATTTGATGACGTTTGTACACATTGCCCAGCCCAGTGGGTTTGAGCGCTTTTTAATAATTTTGACGCAAGGCATTTTTTATAACTGTTTTTTTGTATTGTATTTAATTTCGCCAAAAACAGCGCATCGCGTAGTGGGCTATTTTGAGGAAGAAGCGATATTCAGTTACACCGAATATCTAGCGGGCGTAGAAAGTGGCAAATATGAGAATGTTGCTGCGCCAAAAATTGCCATTGATTACTGGAAACTTGCGCCAGATGCGCGCCTACGCGAAGTGATTATTGCCGTTCGAGATGATGAAGCTGGCCATCGCGATGTTAATCATGATTTTGCTAACCAATTAAGCCAAACAAACTAAGTAGCCTAGCAACTTAGCGAAATATTTCTCTACCAATTTTAGTGGTTGCCTAATTTTAACTGCTGGCTAATTTTTCCAAAGCAATTCGATTTGTCAGCTCCACATGACCGCGCCCCAGCATCACCCAGCCCTTTTGCTCAAAGCGTTTTAATTGGCGGCTCACCACTTCACGCGCAGTACCAAGCTCATCAGCGATAAGCTGATGTGTGCGGCTGATTGTCACACTGCCAGAATCTAACAGCAGCTTAGCCAAGCGCGCAACTAAACTGTGAAATGCCACTTCATCTATCAACACAATTAAATCACTAATCAGTACGCCATAATTAGTCATGACAAAACGCCTAAATACGGCAGAATCGATCATTAATTGGTTAAACGAAGGTGCAGGAATAATCACATCGCGAATAGGCTCTTCTACAATTGTTGAGGCGGGATAATTGCTGTGGCCGAGCAAACAGGTGGTGGTAATCACACAGGTTTCCCCTGCGGCTACGCGGTATAATAAAATCTCGCGCCCGCTGGTCGACATTTTATACACGCGCGATTGCCCTGCAAGCCGCATGACATAAGCCTCGCAAGCACCCCCTTTGAGATGACCTAATCTTTAATTGCTTTATCCCTAATGATTAGGCTTACAAAATATTTGCATATTCATTAAAAATCAGATAAATTTGTTTTTTTAAAACCGATGCGATAACTTTTATTATGACCCAATATGACAACCTTAAATTAGAACAACAGCTTTGCTTTGCGCTATATGCTGCTACTCATTCACTTACACGCGCTTATCGGGTCTCGCTAGAGCCTCTGGGCATCACCTATACGCAATATTTAGTTATGCTGGTGCTGTGGGAAAATGATGTGATTAGCGTTGGAAAAATTGCACAACGCTTAGAGTTAGATTCTGCCACGCTAACACCATTGCTTAAGCGTTTGGAAGTTACTGGCTTTGTGTCGCGTACACGTAACCTTAAAGATGAGCGTATTGTCGAGATTAAATTGACTCCTGCTGGTAATCAATTGCAACATGAAATTGCGCAAGTGCAACTAGGTGTAGCTTGCAAAACAGGCTTAAGCGCTACCGAATTTAATCAGCTTAAAGATTCGTTACATCGCTTGGTTGAAACCATGACGAACTGTGAAGCGCTACCAAAAGAAATGTAAGCTTGAGCTATCACTTGCTAATCTAACCAAGCATAAAGTAACCATGCGTAAAATAGCCAAGCATAAAAAAGCCAGCCTTAGAGGCTGGCTTTTAAACATCGCTTTTATATAGGCTGATTATTTTCTGATTGGCTCTGTGACTGATTTTTCAGCGGTAACAATCACGTTTCTATAGCTTTCTAAGCTACCCATTAACTGGCTAATTTCGTGGCCTGGGACATTGTAGGCATAAAATGTTTCTAAACACTCAGTTAAAATAATGTTGAATTCACGATTTGAAATATTCAAATGTGGATGACTATCTTTCATGGATTTGCCGCGACCAAACTGGTCTGGTGTGTAGATTTTTGGTCCACCCGTTTCTTGCACTACCCAGTTTGTTAACATGACTTTAAAGCCTGCTTTTGTTTCCGGTCTATCGTGAATGGCTTTTAATTTTGGGTTTGCGTTTAAACCTCTGTTTAAATAGATTTTATCTACTAAGTGATCAACTGTTTGTGCAATGTTGTAAGTGCCGCCTAAACGGTTAAACAAACTATCTTCTGCTAATGCTACTGATGAAACTGTCATTGCGCCAACTGCCGCAACTGCTAACAACAACCCGCTTAACTTAATTTTAAAAGACATTTTACTTCTCCCAATGAGTATAAATAATTAGATGCTTAATTTTTAAACCACGCTTAGCCAAGCGCATCTCAAAATCAACTACTAGCTAAATCTTTCAAACGATTAACAATTAGCAACAATTGATTAACAATTTGAAGGTAACGTATTTTTAACACATTATTTATTAGTATGCAATTAATTTATGCATTAAGTATCACTTATTTAAAATTTAACTCATCATGCTTTTCAACATCTCCAAGCCAAAGCCAACACCAAAGCCATTCACATCAGATTGCACCGCGCCCAAGCCGCCTTTGCGGTTGGTGCTAGATAAATCGGCATGTAGCCAAGGCACGTCATTTTCAATAAATTTACCCATAAAGCGCGCCGCCAGCATATGGTCGCCGCCACCTTCTAGTGTGCATTGTTTAATGTCGGCAATCTCGCTATCTAGCTCGCTATCCATGTCTTCTTCATACGGAAACGCC
>JAYVFU010000246.1:0-2729 GCA_043772865.1 Methylophilaceae bacterium | reverse complement strand
GAAACGAAAGGCTTAGACTTTGATGAATACTGGAATAAAGATTCCAGCACAGAGCTGTATCATTTTATTGGCAAAGATATTTTGTATTTTCATGCGCTGTTTTGGCCTGCAACCCTTGAATATAGCGGCTACCGCACACCTACACAAATATTCGCACATGGTTTTTTAACGATTAATGGCGAAAAAATGAGTAAATCGCGCGGTACATTTATCACCGCACGTAGCTATTTAGACCACATCAAAAACCCTGAATATTTGCGTTATTACTACGCCGCCAAATTGAACAGCAGCATGGAAGATATTGATTTAAGCTTGGATGATTTTGTGGCGCGGGTGAATAGTGATTTGGTGGGGAAATACATCAATATTGCTAGTCGTACAGCAGGATTTATTTCTAAAAGATTTAATGGTGAAATTTCACAATTAACTCAATTAAGAAAAGGCATAGCTAAATTTAATGAGCTAAAGCAAAAAATCCCTCTAGAAAAATTAGGAAGTTCTGATGCAAAAATTAGTATTCAACTATCACGAGAAAATTCATATTGGCCACCATTCTCAGATTCGGTTGATTTTATAGGTCGTGAAGTGTTGCTATATAATGGCGTAACAAACGCAACAGCATCAGTAATTAGTGCTTATGAATCAAGAGATTACTCTAGAGCAGTTAGAGAAATAATGTTGTGTGCTGATTCCGCTAATCAATATGTTGCAGAAATGAAGCCATGGGAATTAGCAAAAATTGAAGGAATGGAGAGTCGTTTACATGAAGTTTGTTCTTTAGCCTTAAATTTATTTAAAGAAATGACGATTCAATTAAAGCCAATTTTGCCTCAAATTGCATTTGAGATAGAGAGCTTGTTTAATATTAATCCATTAAGCTTTGCTGACTCAGGTGAGTTTTTAAACAAAAACATTAACGAATACATGCATTTAATTACGCGAGTAGACCCGAAAAGCATTGAAGCCATGACCGAAGCCAATAAGGAGAGTTTACAAGCGACTCCCTCTCCCCAACCCTCTCCCGTGAGGGGAGAGGGAGTTAATACTGCGACCTTAGCGAACATCCCCTCTCCCTTGACGGATGAGGGCAAGGGGGAGGGTGCGTATATCAGTATTGATGACTTTACCAAAGTCGATTTACGCATCGCAAAAATCGTCAATGCCGAGCATGTAGAAGGCGCAGATAAGCTGCTAAAACTCACGTTAGATATTGGTGAAGCGCAAACACGGCAAGTATTTGCAGGCATTAAATCCGCCTACGACCCTGCTACTTTAATTGGTAGAAACACCGTGATGGTTGCTAATTTAGCGCCGCGTAAAATGAAGTTTGGCATGAGTGAGGGCATGGTGCTAGCCGCCAGTGGCGAGCTTGGTGGCCCTTTTATACTTTCGCCTGATGTAGGCGCAAAAGCTGGCATGCGCGTTAAATAAGCTTAAAATATAAGTTTAATGCGCATAGGTGCAACCCTATGAGGGTATCATATCAGCTTACTTTTTATATCTCTTAATCATATAAAATTATTTCAGCAAAACACTTAAGTTTTGTACAACAGAAAAGGAAGTCAAATGAAGTTTGTGAACAGTTCAGTATTAGTCATATTATTATTTTCTAGCCAAGCAATGGCTGCAGACAGCAATGCCAAAACTGCCGTTGGCGGCGGTTTAGGAGCAGCAGCAGGCACGGCACTAGGCGGTATAGTCGGTGGCAGCACGGGTGAGTTATTAGGCGGTGCTGTTGGCGGCGGGCTAGGTGGTGCAGTTACTACAAAAGGTGAAGGCCAAACAGGCGCTGTTATTGGTGGCGCAGCTGGTGGCGCTGGTGGTGCTTTTGCAGGCCGCAAAGTTAGTGGCACTAGTACAGGTGCGATAGTAGGCGCTGGCTTGGGTGGTGCAGGCGGAGCAGTACTTGGTAAAGTAATTGCTGAGCCTAGAAAAACCTATTCAAATGGCAAAAATTACAATCATAGGTATCACAAAAAAAATAAACATGGAAAAGGCCATGACAAACATCATGGAAAAGGTCATGACAAGCATGACGACTAAAATTTAACCGCTATAAACACGTTAGGTGTAAGAAATCCTAGCGTTGTTTACAGTATTTTCATGGGGAATACTGTAAATGAACTTACACAAAAACACCCGAGTCACGCCATATGCGCGACAAGAAATAGGGCAACTTCATCAAACAGGACAATGCAGCAAAACCTCATTAGCCGAACGCTTTAATGTCAGTCGTCACACCATCCACAACCTCATCAACTGCGCACGGCTACGAATCTTTGTAACGTTGACATTAAGCGCTTGCTGTAGATTAAAGGTGAGTTAGCCACCGCACCCCACCAATGCTTATTTGTAGGCATAGATGTGGCATCAACAGATCATGGTTCGTCATGCGCATCATAGACAAGTGGAACTGCTGCGCTTTATTAACTTCTATAATGCCGTTAAACCGCATAAAGGATTGAATAATGCTACGCCCTATGAAATACTCATGACTTATTTTAATCAAACACTTTTTAAGCTCTAATCTGTGAACAATGCGACGAATTCTTACATACAAACTATAACTCACAAGTATTTGTTAAAATGTTGTATAACACTTTAACAACTTGTAACTTTTATTATGTCTTGCAAATCTGTATAATCTTGTTTTGCTGATAAGGATTACTCATGCGTTTGCTGCAACAAGCTCTCACTTTTGACGATGTTTTATTAGTGCCCGCGCATTC
>JAYVFU010000245.1:0-7732 GCA_043772865.1 Methylophilaceae bacterium | reverse complement strand
CAATTGCGATGGAAAGCGGCTTACGCTTCGCTATTCGTGAAGGTGGTCGTACCGTAGGTGCGGGTGTCGTCGCTAAGATTATTGAATAGATAATAGGTGAAAAATAGAAGCTTAACTTATTAAGCTTCTAAGATGTTTTCTGCAGGCCAATAGCTCAATTGGTAGAGTATCGGTCTCCAAAACCGAGGGTTGGGGGTTCGAAACCCTCTTGGCCTGCCAAATATTTCGTAAAATACGATGATGTGTTTTACGAAAGTTAAAAAGTAAAGCTTAATGTTATTTAGGCTTAAATTGAAAATAAAAATTATTTTATGCTAAATAAATTAAAGTTAGCGGTTTCGTTGCTACTACTGGTAGCTGGTGTTGCTGGCTTCTATGTGTTTCAAGATAAAGCTCTCGCGCTGCGTATTGTCATCTTTTTGGTCGGCATTGGCGCGGCTATTGTTGTTTTGTGGACAACACCAATAGGTCAATCTACGCTGGGCTTTATTTCAGATTCGTTTGCTGAGGCTAAGCGAGTGGTCTGGCCTACCAAGCAAGAGACTATGCAAACAACAATCGCAGTATTTGTGTTGGTCGTGGTGATGGCAGCATTTTTAGCGATAGTAGATATCGGCTTTTCGTACATGGTGCAGTGGATAATGGGACGGAGTGCTTAAATGAGTATGCGTTGGTATGCAGTTCAAGCCTTTTCAGGCATGGAAAAATCTGTTAAAGCGGCGTTAGAAGAGCGCGTAGCACGTTCTAGTGTGCAAGATCAATTCGGTGATATTTTGGTGCCAGTTGAAGAAGTCATTGAAATGAAGTCTGGTGTTAAAAAGATATCAGAACGTAGATTGTATCCAGGTTATGTTTTAGTGCAAATGAATATGACGGACGATAGTTGGCATTTAGTTAAAAGCACGCCTCGTGTTACGGCATTTATTGGCGGCAGCGCACAAAAGCCTACGCCAATTAAAGATAAAGAAGTTGAAATTATCCTACAACGTATGGATGACAGTAAGTCTAATCCAACACAAAAAATGACCTTTGAAAAAGGTGAGTCAGTTCGCGTAATTGATGGGCCATTTAAAGACTTTTCAGGCTCAGTTGAGGATATCAATTACGAGAAGAGCAAGTTACGCGTAAACGTGGTTATTTTTGGGCGTGCAACACCAGTAGAGCTTGAGTTTGGACAAATCGAAAAAGAAATTTAGTTTAGTTTGGTAATAAGAGTTAAGCATTTGGTCATATAGATGTAATGCAGTATTTTTTAACAGAGGAGCTTTGATAGCCAGACTATTCAAAGCGCTACCACTCACTTTAGGAGTATTAAAATGGCAAAAAAAGTCATTGGCTACATTAAACTGCAGATTCCTGCAGGTAAAGCCAACCCAAGTCCACCAGTCGGCCCAGCATTGGGTCAACGTGGTTTAAACATTATGGAATTCTGTAAGGCGTTTAATGCTGCAACACAAGGTGTAGAGCCTGGTTTGCCGATTCCAGTGGTAATTACTGCGTTTGCCGATAAGAGTTTTACTTTTATCATGAAAACACCGCCTGCAACGATTTTGTTGAAAAAAGCGGCAAAAATCGAAAAAGGTTCACCAACGCCACATACAGTAAAAGTGGCAACAATTACACGTCAACAAGCTGAAGAAATCGCAACATTAAAAATGCCTGATTTAACGGCGTCTGATATGGATGCTGCTGTGCGCACCATTGCTGGCAGTGCACGTAGTATCGGTATTAACGTGGAAGGGGTGGTATAACATGGCTTCTAAACGCATAACAGCGCTACGCGCTAAAGTGAATCGTGATCAAGTCTATCCAGTAACTGAAGCTTTGACATTGGTTAAAGAAATTGCAACTGCAAAATTTAATGAATCAGTAGATGCAGTGGTTAATTTGGGCATTGATGCACGTAAATCAGATCAACTAGTTCGTGGCGCTTTGGTATTGCCTAACGGTACTGGTAAAACAACACGTGTTGCTGTATTCGCTCAAGGTGTGCAAGCAGAAGCAGCTAAAGCTGCTGGTGCAGATATCGTCGGCTTTGAAGACTTAGCAGAACAAGTTAAGGCCGGTGTAATGGATTTTGATATTGTCATTGCCACACCAGACGCAATGCGTATTGTGGGTCAGCTAGGTCAAATTTTGGGCCCTCGCGGCTTAATGCCAAACCCAAAAGTAGGTACTGTAACGCCAGATGCAGCTACTGCAGTTAAAAATGCTAAAGCTGGTCAAGTGCAGTATCGTACAGACAAGGGCGGTATTATTCATTGTACAATCGGTCGTGCTTCATTCACGGTTGAGCAACTGCAAGGTAATTTGGTTGCATTAGTGGATGCTTTAGCTAAAGCAAAACCAGCTTCATCTAAAGGTGTTTATCTTAAAAAGTTATCAGTATCTAGCACGATGGGTGTAGGTATTCGTGTTGATCAAGCTAATTTAGCTTAAACTTTTTACAGAAAATATATTTTGGCGTGATTTCTATATAAGAAATTGCACTAAATAAGGGGCTTTGGGCTTGATGTGTATCGGTTTTTAACTGAAATACGTCAAGGTTATCAAAGACCGTAGGGGTCCGAGAGGATTTAATGTTAGAAGCACTAAGTCGGGCGTATGAAATTTTTTTTTTCATGCCTCTGTTTTGATGTTTACTAGTTCCTACGCAGATGGCGTATCCCTAAAAAGAAATTATGTAATTAACTTCTAATGAATGATCGCCGTGGGTGGTGTTAGGTCGTTGACTTAATGCTTAATTAACGGAAGGAGAAGGCTTTGAGTCTAAATCTTACAGAGAAAAAAGCAGTAGTTGCTGAAGTGTCTGAACAAGTTTCAAACGCTCAAGCAATTGTAATTGCTGAGTATCGTGGTATTGGCGTGGCGAACATGACTGTTCTTCGTGCTCAAGCTAGAAAATCTGGTGTGTATCTACGTGTATTGAAAAATACACTAGTACGTCGTGCAGTAGAAGGTTCACCATTTGCTGCTTTAGCAAATGATATGGTGGGTCCATTAGTATTCGGTATTTCTACTGATGCTGTGAGCGCTGCTAAAGTAATGAATGAATTTGCTAAAACAAACGACAAGTTTGTAATTAAAGCAGGTGCTATGCCAAACGTAATGATGGATGTGGCGGGTGTTCAAGCCTTAGCATCTACATTAAGTCGCGAAGAATTACTTGCGAAATATGCGCGTACTCTTAATGAAGTGCCAACCAAGTTCGCTCGCGCGATGGCGGCAATTCGTGATGCTAAAGAAGCAGCTTAATACCGTATTTTCATACAGCATTCATTATTTAAATTATTTAATTTTAGGAAATATTCAAAATGGCAATTACAAATGCAGAAATTTTAGATGCAGTAGGTAGCATGTCAGTTTTAGATTTGACAGCATTCATTAAAGAAATTGAAGAAAAATTCGGCGTATCAGCAGCGGCAGTAGCAGTAGCAGCTGGCGCAGGCGGTGCGGCTCCTGCTGCAGCGGCTGAGCAAACTGAATTCAATGTAATTCTTTTAACTGCTGGCGATCAAAAAGTGAGCGTGATTAAAGCAGTGCGTGAATTAACAGCACTAGGTTTGAAAGAAGCTAAAGATTTAGTGGATGGTGCACCTAAAGCGGTTAAAGAAGGCGTTTCAAAAGCTGATGCTGATGCAGCATTGAAAAAATTGATTGAAGCTGGCGCAACTGGCGAAATCAAATAATAGCGTTTTAAGTACGAATTAGGCTGACGGGTTACCGTCAGCCTTCGCTATTTGTAGGATGTAACAATGTTACAAATTAATTTAAATTAATGACATTTGATTTTTGTTAAATAGTTGTTGTTAGAAAATAAGATTTTGCTAGCATCAAAAGCGGCCTAAATCGACAGAGTTTTATTTTCTACCCTCAAAAATCAGGAGACGCTATGAGCTATTCCTTTACCGAAAAAAAACGCATTCGTAAGAGTTTTGCTAAACGTGAAAGTGTGCAAGAAGTTCCATACTTGCTCGCAATGCAATTAGAATCTTACAAGGCATTCTTACAAGAATTTACGCCAGCAGATCAGCGCACTAATGATGGCTTACAAGCTACATTTGGCTCTATTTTTCCTATCGTTAGTCACTCAGGCAATGCCCGCTTAGACTATGTAAGCTATCAATTAGGTGCAGAGCCATTTGATGTGAAAGAATGCCAACAACGTGGCTTGACTTATGCAGCACCGTTACGCGTTAAAGTTCGTTTGACCATCATGGATAAAGAGGCTTCAAAGCCAACCGTGAAAGAAGTAAAAGAGCAAGAAGTGTACATGGGCGAGTTGCCTTTAATGACTGAAAACGGCTCGTTTGTAATTAATGGTACTGAGCGTGTGATTGTTTCGCAATTACACCGTAGCCCAGGTGTGTTCTTTGAGCATGATCGTGGTAAAACACATTCATCAGGTAAATTGCTGTTTTCAGCACGTATTATTCCTTACCGTGGCTCATGGTTAGATTTTGAGTTTGACCCTAAAGATTATTTGTATTTCCGTGTTGATCGCCGTCGTAAAATGCCAGTGACTATTTTGCTTAAAGCATTAGGTTATACGCCTGAGCAAATTTTAGAGACATTTTATGATGTAGATAACTTCCACTTGAGCCCCGCGGGCGTTCAGTTTGAATTAGTGCCTGATCGTCTACGTGGCGAAGTAGCTAAGTTCGATATAATCGATAAAGACGGCAATGTTTTAGTCGCTAAAGACAAACGTATTACGGTGAAACATATCCGTGATATGGAAAAAGCTAATGTAAGCAAGATGACGGTGCCTCAAGAGTTTATTTTGGGTCGTACAGTTGCGGGCATTATTGTTGATAAAGAAACGGGTGAGGTTGTAGCGAACGCTAATGATGAAATCACAGAATCTTTGCTTGAAAAATTGCAAGATGCAAACATCGCCACTGTAGCGACGTTGTATGCCAATGATTTAGATCATGGTGATTACATCTCGCAAACTTTACGTATTGATGAAATTCCAGACCAATATGCTGCGAAAGTAGCTATTTACCGCATGATGCGCCCAGGTGAGCCACCAACTGAAGATTCAGTAGAGGCATTGTTCCACGGTTTATTCTTCAATGAAGACCGCTATGACTTATCTGTTGTTGGTCGTATGAAATTCAACCGTCGCGCCTTCCCAGAAAAAGCTGAAGAGCGTATGGCAGATTGGTTACGTCGTTTCTATGAACGTGTTGGCGCTCAAGGTGCTGAAGGCTCACATGTACTTTCTAATGACGATATATTAGCCGTAGTTGGTGTGTTATTAGAGTTGCGCAATGGCCATGGCGAGATTGATGATATTGATCACTTAGGTAATCGTCGTATTCGTTCGGTTGGTGAATTGATAGAAAATCAATTCCGTTCTGGCTTGGTACGTGTAGAGCGTGCTGTTAAAGAGCGTTTATCACAAGCTGAATCTGATAACTTAATGCCGCATGACTTAATCAATGCAAAACCAGTTTCTAGTGCAATTCGTGAATTTTTTGGCTCAAGCCAACTCTCACAATTTATGGATCAAACTAATCCGCTGTCAGAAATTACGCATAAACGTCGTGTTTCAGCGTTAGGCCCTGGTGGTTTGACTCGTGAACGCGCAGGTTTTGAAGTGCGTGATGTGCACACAACGCATTATGGTCGTGTGTGCCCAATTGAAACGCCAGAGGGTCCAAACATTGGTTTGATTAACTCACTTGCTTTATTTGCACGTACTAATAAATATGGTTTCTTAGAAACGCCTTATCGCCGTGTTGAAGGTAATAAAGTGTCAGCCACTATTGATTACCTCTCAGCTATTGAAGAGAGTCAATACATGATTGCGCAAGCAAATACAGACCTCGATGCTAAGGGTATGTTTGTGGATGATTTAATTTCATCACGTTATCACAATGAATTTACGATGACGCAACCAGACCGCGTTCAATATATGGACGTTGCACCAAGTCAAATTGTATCGGTAGCCGCTTCACTCATTCCATTCTTGGAACACGATGATGCGAACCGTGCGTTGATGGGTGCAAACATGCAACGTCAAGCTGTGCCTTGCTTACGTGCAGAAAAAGCCGTAGTGGGTACAGGTATTGAGCGTACTGTGGCAGTTGACTCAGGTACCACTGTGCAAGCTAAACGTGGTGGTATAGTGGATTACGTAGATTCAGCGCGTATTGTGATTCGTGTTAATGATGCTGAAGCAGCTGCTGGTGAAGTAGGTGTAGATATTTACAACTTAACTAAGTACACACGTTCTAACCAAAACACTAATATTAATCAACGTCCACTTGTAAAAATCGGTGATACGCTAGTGCGTGGTGATGTGATTGCAGATGGCGCATCAACCGATATGGGTGAGCTTGCATTAGGTCAAAACATGTTGGTGGGCTTTATGCCATGGAACGGCTATAACTATGAAGACTCGATTTTGATTTCAGAGCGCGTAGTGGCTGATGATCGCTATACTTCGATCCACATTGAAGAGTTATCTGTAGTCGCACGTGATACCAAATTAGGTGCGGAAGAAATTACGCAAGATATTTCTAATTTAAGCGAACGCATGATTGGCCGTTTGGATGAATCTGGCATTATCTATATTGGCGCTGAGGTTGAAGCGGGCGATGTTTTAGTGGGTAAAGTAACGCCAAAAGGCGAAACGCAACTTACGCCAGAAGAAAAATTGCTACGTGCGATTTTCGGTGAAAAAGCGTCTGACGTTAAAGATACTTCATTGCGCGTGCCTTCAGGCATGAGCGGTACAGTGATTGACGTACAAGTGTTTACACGCGAAGGTATTGACCGCGATTCACGTGCACAACAAATTATTGATGACCAATTAAATCACTACAAAACCGATTTGGCTGACCAAATGCGTATTGTGGAAGACGATGCGTTTGGTCGTATCCGTCGTTTGATTGAAGGCAAAGGCGCTACTGGTGGCCCTAACAAGCTGAAAAAAGGCGATACTTTAACCGCTGAGTATTTAGAGTCTGTTGGTCGCTATGATTGGTTTGATATTCGCTTATCAGACGAAGAAACAGCGCGTCAATTAGAGCAATTAAAAGACAGCTTAAGCCAAGCGCGTATTGAGTTTGATAACAGATTCAATGAGAAAAAACGTAAATTGACGCAAGGTGACGAATTGCCACCTGGCGTGCAAAAAATGGTTAAGGTTTACTTAGCTGTTAAACGTCGTATTCAACCCGGCGATAAAATGGCTGGCCGTCACGGTAACAAAGGTGTTATTTCAAAAATCGTACCAGTAGAAGATATGCCGCACATGGCAGACGGTACACCATGCGACATCGTGTTGAACCCACTAGGCGTTCCATCACGTATGAACATTGGTCAGATTTTAGAAGTGCATTTGGGCTGGGCTGCTAAAGGTTTAGGTTTGCGTATTCAAGAAATGCTTGAGTCAGAAGTAAAAGTAGCTGAAATTCGCAAATTCTTAGAGCAAATTTATAATGACAGCACAGGTAAAAAAGAAGATATAAAATCTTTCTCTGATGCTGAAATTTTTGATTTAGCCCAAAACCTTAAAGACGGCGTGCCATTTGCTACACCAGTATTTGATGGTGCTGCAGAATCTGATATTAAAGCCATGCTAGATTTAGCCTTCCCAGATAACGATGCACGCACCAAACAATTGCAATTCTCTGCGGGTAAAACGAGTGAAATTGTTTGATGGCCGCACGGGCGACGCGTTTGAGCGCCCTGTGACTGTGGGTTATATGCACGTGTT
>JAYVFU010000244.1:0-7833 GCA_043772865.1 Methylophilaceae bacterium | reverse complement strand
ACGTTAAAGTGAACGACGTTAAGTTAAGCGACGTTGAAAAATGAGCCTGCATGCGACTGGCAATGCGAATTATTAGCAATTCTGCAAAGGTTTATTGTTTAAGTTACAGTGCATTTAGATTAAGAGTTAAGCCAAAATTTAGCTAGCCAAACTCCACTCTTTAACTTTGATTACAATAAGGGAATTAACATGTCAGATCACGCCAATGACAGTGCTGTTATTAAAGCGCTTAACACGATTTTAGAGTTTGAACTTGCGGGGGTTGTGCGTTATACGCACTATGCCTTAATGGTATTTGGCTACAACCGTATTCCCATTATTTCTTGGTTACGCGGTCAAGCAAGTGAGTCATTGGACCATGCCAACAAAGCAGGAGAGATTATTACGCATTTAGGTGGTCACCCTTCTTTATCAATTGGTCCATTATTAGAAACACACAATCATGATATTGGCGATATTTTACGTGAGTCATTAGCCCACGAAAAATTGGCATTGAATAGCTACCGCGAGTTGTTGAAATTGGTAGAAGGCGAATCTGTGATGTTAGAAGAATACGCTCGTGAAATGATTTATATGGAAGAATTACATATGGGTGAAGTAGATAAAATGCTACGTAAACCAGGCGATATCGCTGTATTTAGCATGTAGTTTTGTGTTTAGAAACTAGAACAACAAAAAAGCAGCCTAGGCTGCTTTTTTTGTGTCTGTTTTTTTAAGCAGTGAGCATTCATTGCTTAGCTTAATTATTCTTTAAACTATTCCTTAACTACTGCATCCGATGTATCAACACGCTTTGCGCCGTTATAAGTTTTAACCCAATAAGCTGTGTTTAAATCCTCTACCCGCACTGCACCACCAGCGCGTGGAGAATGAATAAATCGGTTATCACCAATATAAATACCTACATGGGAAAATGTTGATTTTAAAGTATTAAAAAATACCAAGTCACCTGGTTGTAGTTTGTCTTTTGAAACTGCTCTGCCAAGTTGACTAATGGCGCGGGCCGTTGGTGGCAAGCTTAAATTAGTCGCTTGCATAAAAACATAGCGCACAAATCCACTGCAATCAAACCCTGTATCTGGCGAATTGCCGCCGTAACGATATTTAATGCCAGTTAAACTTAGTGCATTAATCAGTACTTCTTGCGCTTTGCTGGCCCAGTTGGGATTTACCCGTTCACTATTTGCCTTTTCACTCAGCGGGGTATTATCAATGTTGTTGTTATCAGGACTTTGGGTGGTTGTTTCTATCTGCATATGATTTGCAAATAGGTTTTGTTCTGCTGCCTGCACACTATTATTTGCATAAAAAGTGAACGCTAAAGCTAATATTAAATACTTCATTTAGTTTTACTTTCTACAAGTAAGCTTAATTTTCATTATTGATTATAAGTAAAAACTAAATATTTGCCTACCATAAATAAAAAACGCTACGCCTAAGTAATTTAGGGTAGCGTTAATATTGATTTTGAAGTTTCAAAAATCAATAAATTTCGGCATTTATCAATTTCATGCCGAATTAAAACTCATTACTTCACATTTTTGATTGACGACGTTTTGCCGCGCCTAATAAAGCTAAACCAGCCAATACCATTGCATAACTTTCTGGTTCTGGCACAGGTGCAACGGTTAAACCGCAAATGGTGCCATTAAAAGTACCCATGACAGTGGTTTGACCAGTACTTAAATTAACTGTGTATAAACGTGATTTTAAAGTGCCATCATCAAAGTTAAATGCGCCTTAACCTACGCCATTGCTGTCAATATCAAAACCATTAGCGCTTAACACATCTAAACCTAAGCTACCTACAGTAGTAATTGTCGGGTTATTAAATCCTGAATTAGCCACTGAAAGTGTATCGGCAACGCTATCAATATAATAAAGCTGTGTACTAGCTGGTGCAGTGGATGGCGTACTTGCATCGGTGTTGGTATAAGCAACTGCTGTAAACATGCCTGTAAGTGAGCTAGCTACGGTCACAGCACCTGTATTTGCGTTGATTGCATAATTGTCACCCGATGAACTCACAAGACGCAATGACGCACCTGTGCCGCGATCAGCTACAGGGTTAAAGTCAATGCCATAGCCTTTGCTGGTACCGATAATGTTGCTACTTAGCGCAGCTACAAAAGAGCTATTGCCTGTGGCGGCATCAATGGTAAACAATTTGTTTGAACGCGTAATGCCGTACACCATGTTGTTGGTAGGGCGTAAATCAATACCAATAAAATTTTCACCTAAACCCGCACCGCTAATGTTATTGAATGTAGCATTTGATACATTGTTGCTATCAAAAATACTAATTTGATTACTACTATTAAGACCCACCAAACTTTGCGCATGAGCGCCCACTGTAAATATTGATAACGAAGCTGTAATTGCAGCACTCGCTATCAATTTTAATTTAAATACTTTCATCATCATCCCCATAAAAAATTAACCATAAAAAATTAAAAAGCAAACGTAAAAATACAGATTTAATGAATATTTTTAATATTCATTAAAATATACGAATGAAGGAGATTTTTAGATGCAAAATATTCAAAACTATTTTTAAATAAATAAAATGAATTATAAAATGCCGTGGCAAATTGAGATGACTAATCAAAAATAACTAACTACAAATCTGGCTGTCACGTAAAATTGATTTTTTTACGCTTTAACACTAACTCAACGTAATATAAATATTCTGCAAGACATGACGATTAATCAATTTCCTACTTTTGTAGTCCGTTAAGACTGCATGTCTTTATTAAATCAAGTATTTAGCGAGGGCGGTGCGCTTTCTGAAGCCATCACTGGCTACCATCCACGCGCCCAACAATTAGAAATGGCACTGGCGATTGAAGATGCCATTGCTCATAACACGCAATTGGTTGCAGAAGCAGGCACGGGTACTGGTAAAACCTTTGCTTATTTAGTGCCAGCATTACTTTCTGGTGGAAAAGTCATTATTTCTACTGGCACTAAAAACTTGCAAGATCAGCTCTACACGCGCGATTTACCCAATGTGCGTGATGCACTTAAAGTGCCTGTCACCGTGAGCATGCTTAAGGGTAGAGCGAATTATGTGTGCCATCATCATTTAGAGCGTGCCAGTAATGAAGGGAGATTTGTTTCACGTGAAGATGCTAAATATGTGCATCTTATTAAAACCTTTATTGAAAACTCTTCCACAGGTGATAAATCTGAGCTCACTTCAGTCCCAGAAAATGCCACCATTTGGCCTAGCGTAACCAGTACACGGGATAATTGTATGGGCGCAGATTGCAGCTTTTACAGAGATTGCTTTGTCATGGAAGCACGTAAACGCGCGCTTGCAGCCGATGTCGTTGTAGTCAATCATCATTTATTTTTTGCGGATGTCATGTTGCGCGATGAAGGCGTTGCCGAGCTTTTACCCAGTGCTAATACCGTCATTTTTGATGAAGCACACCAATTACCCGAAGTCGCTGGCTTATTTTTTGGTGAAGATGTATCAACTAGCCAAGTCATCGAGCTCACGCGTGATGCGCTTGCCGCGCAAATGGTGTTAGCTAAAGATTGCATTGTGCTGGCTGAGGCAATTCCTAAGCTAGAAAAAGCCACTAAAGACTTCAGGTTAATTTTTATGTATGAAGGCTCTCGCATGCCAGTGCAAAAAGCGCTCGCATTAAAAGGCTTTGATGAAGCTTATACCAACATGCAAACCCAACTCGCACTTGTCGCAAAGGTGCTGGAAACCCAAGCTGCACGCGACCCTGAGCTGGAGAAATGTTGGCAACGTAGTGAGACTTTGTTGCTGCAATTAGCACGTTGGCACGCAGGCAGTAGCGCGAATCTAGTGCGTTGGGTAGAAGTATTTACGCAGTCAGTACAGCTGCATGCAACGCCCTTAAGCGTTGCTGAAGGATTTGGCAAACAGCTAAACGCCCAACCGCGCGCATGGGTATTTACCTCTGCCACACTCGCCGTAAAAACAGATTTTAGCCATTATCTTGCCCAAATGGGCTTGCTGGGAGCCAAAACTGCCTATTGGACCAGCCCATTTGATTACGAAAACCAAGCCCTTTTATATGCCCCGCAAGGCATGCCAGACCCTAATAGCCCAGCTTACACTGCTGCTGTAGTTGCTGCTAGTATACCAGTATTACGTGCCAGCCAAGGGCGTGCTTTTGTGCTATGCACCAGCTTGCGCGCCATGCGTGAAATTCACGCTATGCTCAAAGAAGCTTTTGAGACTGAAGGTATGGAGTATCCGTTACTTATGCAAGGTGAAAGCTCGAGCACCGAACTATTAGAGCGTTTTCGTAAGGTCGGTAATGCAGTACTGGTTGGCTCACAAAGCTTTTGGGAAGGCGTGGATGTGCGCGGTGAAGCACTAAGTGTGGTGATTATCGACAAACTTCCCTTTGCTCCGCCGGATGACCCAGTGTTATCTGCCCGTATCGATAAAATGAATGCTGAAGGTAAAAATGCATTTATAGAGTATCAGCTACCATATTCGGTAATTACGCTCAAACAAGGTGCAGGGCGGTTAATTCGTGATGAAAATGATCGCGGAATACTCATGATTTGCGATCCACGGCTCATTACCAAGCCCTATGGCAAGCGTATTTGGCAGAGTTTGCCGCCGTTTAAGCGGACTAAAGAATTGTCGGATGTAGAAGTTTTTTTTGTAAGTAGCTAGTCGTATAGTTAAATTTATAGATACATCTAAGGTGGTTTTTAATTTGTAGTGACTAGTAGCTAGCGCAATTGATGTACAATAAGTGGTACATATGAATTGGGATGCACTCATGGACGCAATTACTTACTCCGCCGCACGCGCGAAACTCGCCAGCAACATGGATAGAGTGTGCGAAAACCACGAACCGCTTATTATTACACGCAATTCGCAACAGTCTGTTGTCATGCTTTCTTTGGCCGATTATCAGGCCTTAGAAGAAACCGCTTACTTGCTGCGTAGCCCCGCAAACGTTAAACGTATTATTAATGCGGTTGAGCAATTGAATAACGGTGCAGGCCAAGTGCACGAGTTGGTGGATTAGTACTATGGTTGCTTACAGCTAGTGAAATTAGTATTTGCAGATACCGCTTGGGAAGATTATCTCTATTGGCAAATGCAAGATAAGCAAATGGTGCAACGTATTAATAAGCTAATACGTGACATTCAACGCGAACCTTTTACTGGCATTGGTAAACCTGAGCCTTTAAAGCATGCACTCAGTGGTTATTGGTCAAGGCGTATTAATGATGAGCACCGCATTATTTATAAAATTGTGCCAGATGCTTTGCTAATAGCTCAACTCCGCTATCACTACTAATTATTTTCAATCAGTAATACTTAAGATTTATGGCATCTATCCCTATCATTATCCTAGACACCGATTACCAGCTCACTGCCATCCGTGCGCAAGGCGCGGGTGGTCAAAATGTGAATAAGGTTTCTAGTGCGATTCATTTGCGTTTTGATATTTGTGCATGTAGTTTAAATGAAGGTATTAAAGCGCGGTTGTTGGCATTAAAAGATAATCGTATTACTGATGAAGGTGTATTAGTCATCAAGGCGCAGCAATATCGTACGCAAGAAGCTAACAAAAAAGATGCCATTAAGCGCTTGCATGAATGGGTGGCAGCTGCCACGGTGGTACAAGCGACACGTTATGCAACTAAGCCGAGTTGGGGCGCAAGGCAGAATAGGCTTGCTGGTAAAGCGGTTAGGTCTGGTATTAAGTCAATGCGTGGTCGGGTTAGGTCACAAGATAACTCTTAGCAAAATATTAGTTAACTACTAGCTAGCTGGTTAGCTTTTTAGCGTTTAACTAATTGCCGTTTCTGCAGTTTTTCCAGTACATGTAGTGGCGATAATTCAGGGTGATATTGCCCTGCAATAGGTAAATGAAAGGTCTGTTCAAACATATATTGTCCGCTCATCGCAGCATGTAATACTTGGTCTGAAAAGCAAATCCATGTGCTGCCTGGCGCGAAATTGACTGTTTGTTGCTGTGTGTTTTTTTGATAGGCTAAGTCCGCTTTCATATGGTCATGTAGGTGCAACATCATATGGTCGTACTCACTGCGTTTGCGTTTGGTAATGCCAACTGCATTTAATAAGCTTGCGGAAAACGGCACGGGGCGCTTGATATTAGGTAGAAAATGACGCGCGGCTTGCTCAAATGCTTCACCCACTCGCCACACTCTGGCAGTACCTTGTGGATTAACATTGGTAAAAACGCGCAAAATGCGCTCACCATTATTGGGTCTAGATGGAAACGCATCTACATGTAAACGTGAGTCATCTTTTTTCCAAGAGCTTGCTGCCACAGCGCCAACAAGGTTCGGTCTGTAGCTAGTGCGCGCGGTGTTTAAATGCGGCACGTAATTGGGGAAGAGTGTGTGTATTAACTGCGTTGCCTGATCTGCATAACGCGTAATCATGATTGCCATTTCTGCTAAATCTTTAACTGAGCCAGCGCCTGAAACCTTAGCGCCACGTACTTCTGCGCCCTCTAGGCTGATATTTTTACGTTTACCGTTTAGCCAACTCGGCGAGTAAAATTTTTGCTCATTAGTGGTCATCTCAAAGCCAAGTTCAGGCAGATAAATCACTGCGCCCTGCTCTAAACTTAAGGCGATTTTTTCAGTTTCACCCGCTGTTAAATTGGGTCGCCAATCTTGAATATCGAAGCTTTGAATGGCATTTTGCATGTTTTGTATAAATCAAAAAATCAATTTAAACACTTTAGCATATTGATTTATGCAATCCCAGTGCGGCGAGTGTGGCAAAATACGGTTTAAATTTTGACTAGTTATTTTATGCAAATTCTTGCACTCGACACTTCTACTGAATTTCTTTCATTGGCTTTGCAGCTAGGTGACACCACCTTGCGTTACGATGAACTTGCAGGGCAAAGTCATTCGCAAAAGATTTTGCCGCAGATACGTGCCTTATTGAATGAGGCAAATATCGAATTAGCCGACTTGAACGGCATTGCTTTTGGTGCTGGCCCGGGTTCATTTACTGGCGTACGTATTGCTTGTGGCGTAGTGCAGGGCTTAGCGTTTGGGGCAAATTTGCCAGTGATAGGTGTCAATACGTTAATGGCTTTGGCAGAGTTTAGCTTTAAAGAATGTGCTGCAAGTAAAGTGATTGCTTGCTTGGATGCACGTATGGGCGAGATTTACCATGCAGCTTTTGAAAAACGCAATGGTGCTTGGCAAGAAACTAGCGTATCTGGCTTATTTAAACCACAGGATGCGCCCGTTATCACTGGTGACGATTGGGTTGGGGCTGGCAGCGGCTGGCTAAGCTATGGCGAGCAATTAGGTGCAATTTATGCGGCGCAATTAAAAGGCATTTTGCCCAACGCATTGCCTACAGCATCTGCAATATTATCAATTGCAATGCCTTTATTTGAAGCTGGATTAGGACAAGCTGCTTACGAAGCCGCGCCAATTTATATTCGTAATAAGGTTGCATTAAAAACTGCTGAACGCGCTTTACTGATTAAAACTAACGGGCAACCACGTAAATGAGTGCTAGTTTAAAAAATACGTTAAAAACTGCGCCAAATATTGCAGAAGCTGAGTTACGTCCGATGAGTATGGCGGACTTAGATGCGATTATGCTAATAGAGCCGACACTTTACTCGCATCCTTGGACGCGTGGAAACTTTAGCGATTCGCTCAACTCAGGCTATAGCGCTTGGGTATTATGCGAAAATAAAGACATGATCGCCTATGCATTAATGATGATGGTGCTAGATGAGGCGCACTTATTAAATATCAGCGTGGCTAAAAGCCATCAAAAACAAGGGATTGGTAAGCTAATGTTGCAACACATGCTGGATA
>JAYVFU010000243.1:0-2787 GCA_043772865.1 Methylophilaceae bacterium | reverse complement strand
TTGCTAATAAGGGCATGGAATACCCGCTGCTATTGCAAGGCGAAAGCACGCGCACAGAATTGCTAGACCGCTTTCGCGCGCATGGCAACGCCGTACTTGTTGGCTCGCAGAGCTTTTGGGAAGGCGTCGATGTACGCGGCGAAGCGTTAAGTGTTGTGATTATCGACAAACTCCCGTTTGCCCCACCCGACGACCCAGTACTCTCCGCCCGCATCGACAAACTCACCGCCGATGGTAAAAACGCATTTATGGAATACCAATTACCGTACTCGGTTATTACCTTAAAACAAGGCGCAGGCAGATTAATTCGTGATGAAACCGATAGAGGCGTACTGGTTATTTGCGACCCGCGCTTAATTACCAAGCCATACGGCAAGCGCATTTGGCAGAGCTTGCCGCCGTTTAGGCGGACTAAAGAATTGGCGGATGTCGAAGCTTTTTTTAGGGAAAAAAAAATTTAGTATGGTTAGCAAGGATACGTTTTCTCACACAGATAATGCTTATTTTGGCATTGTAAAATCTGTGAGAAATAAAATGCGTAAGTACAGATACAGCTCTGTAATTAGTTGTTTATTGCAATATTTGAACAAACCAATAGCGAGTGAACCCATAAAAGATTTACAAGCGCTACCTTGGGTGGCTGAGAAGCATTTATTTTGGGTGATTTCGGACAATAAGGCCTTGTACAGTCATAAACATAATATTGCTGAACACAATCTTATTGACTTCATCAATTACTCTTGGAATTCAGTTGATAAAATAATTGCTGTTAAATTCAATGAAAACTCATTGCAATTAACAATGCGACAATATCTATTATCGCAATTTACTTATCAAGCCGGTTTAAATTCTCATGCATTCTATTTTCAAATCCACCTAATTGCGCGCATAGATTCTGATTCTAGATTAGCGAATCATTTAAATGAATGCGCTGGAATGCATATTGAACAATATTTAAAACTTGCCTTAATATGCTGGAGTCACTCTAACCAAAATCAACCTTGGTTTAGTAAAAGTATTACTGAAAGCTTATTGTCAATATTCTCAAAGCTTGAATTAAACACATTTTTTAATTCAATTTCAAAAACACCAGATGCTTTAAGACAAAAATTTACTCTAAATAGAATTAGTTTGAATAGCTGGTATCAGCAAGCTCCTTTTTATCAAACGCCGTATATTCAATTTGAAGGTGCAATTATTCCATTAGGTAGACCTTCTTTACGTAGATGCTTTGAGAATTTAATTTATGATTGGCTTTATGAAGAAAACGGGCAGTGCAAGCAAGACTATGAAAACTTTCTGGAAAGCTATGTTGGAGAAAGATTGCTGCAGGCAAAACTATGTTTTTTGAATGAAGTGGGAATCCATCAGATGATAGGTTTGGATTCAAGGTGTTGTGATTATTTGGTGGAAGACGAGAGCACTTATATTTTGATAGAAGTAAAGAATAAAGCTTTAAACGAGGCAATTCCTGTAGTTGCACAATCGGATTTAAATATCATGAAATTTGAAAGCACTTTGATGAGTGGGCAGAAACAACTAGACGTTACACTTGACAAATGTAAAGTCTTATCAAGATTCCGAGAGAAAGTTTTTTATCGCCTAATAGTAACTCAAAGTGAGTTGTGGTTTCGAGATACCGGCATGATTGATGTAAGCCAAAATAGAGAAGACCCGATATGGATAATTAGCCTGCAAGATTTTGATCAAATTATAGAGTTAATTATTAACGGAACTACTACATTTACTAATTTTTTAGACGATGCAAAAAAAAGAAATCAAAATCCAGATACATCGCTTTTTAGTGTTGCGCAGTTACTAGACAAACATCCTTACAACAATATTGGGTTGCCAAAACACCTTAGTTTGGAGTTTACTAAAATGGCGGACTCAATAAAAAATCATTTAGAAACTTAATTAAGCCAACATCTCAAGCAGTTTAGGATGCCAAACCTTCAATTCAATCTCACCCAATTTACCCGCCAATCGCTGCTTATCAATGGTGCGGATTTGGTCGAGTAAAATACGCGCTTGTTTGCCATCGAACATCAGCTCTGGGCGGCAGCCTAGTGGTTGGCCGTGGCTTGTGAGGGGTGCAATAATTACACGCGGCAGGGCGGCGTTCATGTCGTCTGGTGAGATGATTAGGGCGGGGCGAGTTTTGCGGATTTCTGTGCCTATTGTAGGGTCTAGGTTTACCCAATAAACTTCACCTCTTTTTATGTCGGCGGGTTTTACCATTGCCAATCATGCTGCTCAATGGCGGTTTCTTTTAAATCTGCAAAAGCGTCTGCATCCTTTTCAGCCTGATAGTATGTAAACCAGCCCTGGCGGTGTTTCGGAGTAATTGGCTCAATAATAATGCGGTTGTTTTCCACGCGCATTTCAACCGCGTCGCCAATTTCGCAGGCGGCCAGCAAGGCAGCGGGAATCAGCACGCCGCGCGAGTTGCCGATTTTTCTTAAATTAGTTTGCATGATGTTTCCCTTCAAATGTTAGTACAATGTTATAACCAAGAAGATTAAAATGCAAATAAAATATCTTCCGAAATGGCGTTCTGTATAATTATAGTCGCCATGATTTTAATCTCCGAAACCGAGTACGAACTCACCGCTATCCGCGCGCAAGGGGCGGGTGGGCAGAACCTGAATAAGGTGTCATCCGCAATTCATTTGCGTTTTGATATTAACGCTTCATCTTTAAGCGATTGGCTAAAAAATAGGTTGTTAATTAGCAAAGATAACCGCATTACTGATGAAGGCGTGTTGATTCTTAAAGCCCAGCAAT
>JAYVFU010000242.1:0-25971 GCA_043772865.1 Methylophilaceae bacterium | reverse complement strand
CTATCATCGGCTAATAATGATGCAACGACACCACCAATATCATCTGGCAGACCAACACGACCTAACGCAGTTTGTGCGGCAATAAATTGGTTAAGCTCTTTATTATCACGCACGGCACCACCACCAAAATCAGTTTCAATGGCGCCTGGCGCTATAACATTTACACCTATACCACGTGGGCCCAGCTCTTTCGCCATATACTTAGTTAAGGTCTCAACGCCGCCTTTCATGATGGCATAAGCCGCGTACCCAGGAAATACAAAGCGTGTTAAACCACTTGAGATGTTCACGATTCGGCCTTGGTTTGCAATCATCGGTAATAATTTTTGTGTGAGGAAAAATACACCTTTTAGATGCATATTAACCATTTGATCAAACTGCTCTTCAGTTGTTTCTGCAAATGAGGCATGTACACCTATGCCTGCATTATTGACCAAAAATTCAAATTGTTCACGATTCCAAATTTGCTTGAGTGTAGCTTGTACTTGTTGTGCAAATTCGGCAAACGATTTGCTATTAGTTACATCAAGTTGTAACGCCACTGCCTTTTGTCCAAACTCTTCAATTTGTGCGACGACTTCATCGGCCTCAACTTTTTTGCTGTGGTAGGTTAAAATGATATCTACCCCTTTTTTAGCCAATGTTAACGCCGTATTTTTACCTAGACCGCGGCTGCCCCCAGTAATTATTGCAATTTTGCTGTTCATATTAAGCTCCTTAAAATAAGTATTAAAAATTAGCGAGTAACTTAAATACGATTTATTTAGTCATTTACCTAAATAAAAGAAACGATCCAAAATATTTACAAATATATCGAGTGGTAACAGCTTTGATCAAAAGTATGCTCGTTAACCTAGGCTCTTAAATGCATTGTTAAACCTTTTAAAAAGTAACGTAGCACTTGATCGCCACAAGCGCGGTAATTATCGGTGCCTTTTTTTCTAAAAAAAGCACTTAACTCTGGTTTTGATATTTCGTAATCAGCATTGCCAAAAACCTCGTGCATTTGGTTTTCTTTTAATTCAAATGCTACACGTAATTTTTTGAGCACTAAATTATTACTCATTTTTTCTACAGGTAAAGGCTGAGAACTTTCATTTTTACCACGCTTAAATGTGACTAAACCATTTAAAAATGCAATCATTAACGCATCATCACATGGCAGATATTGCTCATCTTCTTCATCGCGTAAAAAATCTTTAATATCGTCACGTTCAATAGTCATCTCGGCTAATTGCCAAACTTCGACCATTTTGGGTTCGCTCATATCTAACATATAGCGAATGCTTTTAAGTACATCATTGTTCGTCAAAATTCTTCCTAATATTTTATGCCAAGACTTTATCTCAGCTTAGTTACCACAACGGTTGCTTATGTACATCCAAATGCGTTAAATACAGCCTTAAATCAAATTCAAACTGATGATAATCACGTTCCATACTGGTACATAGCAGATAAAACGCTTTGTTATGGTCATGCTCTTTAAAGTGTGCCAGTTCATGCACAGTAATCATGTTTAAAAACTCAACAGGTACATTTTTAAATAAGCTAGCAATTCTAATTTCACGTTTAGTTTTGAGTTTACCACCCTGTACTCGTGAAATTGAAGTGTGCAGCCCCAAAGCATGCTTAATGACTTGTATTTTACTATCGAAAAGTGCCTTGTTGAGCGGCGCAGCGTTTCGCATAAACTTATTTTTAACCTCTAAAACATAGCTGTAAAGCGCTTTGTCAGTGGTAACTTCATGGGCTAGTGGGTATTTTTGTAGCAAATAATCAGCCAACTTGCCCTGTTGCAGTAAATCATTCACTTGCGCTTGAACATTGGAAGAATAAGCAGAAAAATACTTAAGTGGAGTGTTTTTTACATCAGACACAGGCTCAATGGTCTTTCTTAATGATGGCTCAAAACCTATTAATAAAGCTTGGTGCGCCCGGCGGGAGTCGAACCCACTACCTTCGGCTTCGGAAACCGACACTCTATCCAAATGAGCTACGGGCGCTTCATTATTGATCATTATAACAAACGGCATGGTCAGTTCATGATATTTACTTGATTAAACAAGCGCATAAAAATTCTATATGCACAAAATATAGGCATTTTTATGCGCTTTTCAGTACGAAACATTAACTATTAGGTATAATTTTGGTTTTTAACGTATTGATGGAAATTAACGGCGATGAGTAACGACGATAAAAACTACAAGGGTTCTACCTTTTGGCAATTAATGATTGCGATTCCAGGAAGTATTTTAGGCTTTACCCTCATCATTGCTTTATTGGCAAAAAGTTTACATCCAGAAAGTGAGACTGTAACGGTGGCGCCTGAGGCATTAGCTGCTAAAGTGGAAGAGAATATCAAGCCTGTGGCTGTTGTAGAAGTGGCTGCTGCACCCGTTGGTGCGCATGTTGATAAAGGCGGTGAAGAAGTTGTTAAAGCAGTCTGTTCAGCCTGCCATGCTGCTGGATTAATGGGCTCACCAAAAATTGGTGATAAAGGACAATGGGGCCCACGTATTGCGCAGGGCTACGAAACACTGGTGAGCCACGCGATTCATGGTGTCCGTATGATGCCGGCTAAAGGTGGTAATCCAGATTTAACAGATGGCGAAATTGCAAATGCAGTTGCTTATATGGCTAACCAATCGGGTGCTAATTTTAAAGCGCCAGCCGCTGGTGCTGCAGCACCAGTTGTTTCCGAAGTTACTGCTGCTCCCCCAGCCCAGCCAACTGCTACTAAACCTACAGCGGAAAAACTTGCAAAAGTGGCCGCACCTACGACAAAAAATGCGGATGGCTTTGTAGACCAAGTGGCTGCTACAGCACCACAAGTCGTTGAAAAATCTGAGCAATCAAAAGAAGAGGCAGTTAAAAAAGAGGAACCTGTAAAAGTAGCCTCAGCAGGTAAATCTGGCGAACAAGTTTATAAAAGTGTGTGCGCAATGTGTCATAGTGCAGCATTAATGGGTGCACCAAAATTTGGTGATAAAGATCAATGGGCGCCACGCATTGCACAAGGTTATGATACGTTAGTTGATCATGCGATTCATGGTATCCGCATGATGCCAGCAAAAGGCGGTAACCCAGGTTTATCAGATGAAGAAGTAGGTCGTGCAGTTGCATACATGGCTAACGAAGCGGGCGCCAGTTTTAAAGCAAAATAACTAAAGTCATTTAGTGTTAAATCAGACGCCTTGCTTGACTTTAAATCTTAGTGATTAAAGCCAAGCAAGGCGCTTTCACTTATACTCACCTCCATGGCAACTTACGCAATTGGCGATATTCAAGGCTGTTATTACGCGTTTACCGCGCTATTAACACGGTTAAACTTTAGCCTCGAGCACGATCGCTTATGGCTGGTAGGCGACTTAGTTAATCGTGGAAACGGTTCGTTGGAAGTCTTGCGTTGGTGCTATGCGCATCAACATGTTGTAACTGCGGTACTCGGTAATCATGATTTACATACTTTGGTCGTTACCGAAGGCTTTGTGCAACCACATAGAAGTGATACGTTAGATACGCTGTTAGCTGCTCCAGATTGTGCAGATTTGTTGTATTGGTTACGTCATCAATCCCTGATGCATGTAGAACATGGCTACGCCATGGTGCATGCTGGATTGTTACCGCAATGGACAATCGCACAGGCATTTGCACTGAGTGCAGAAGTTGAGGTTGCCTTACGTAGTGATCATTATCGTGATTTTTTAGCCAATATGTACGGTAATTTACCTAATCAATGGCATGATGAATTACTTGGTTTTAATCGTTTACGTGTGATTACTAATGCCATGACGAGATTGCGTATTTGTGATGAAAATGGCGTGATGGAATTTGCTTTTAAAGGGGAATTGGCAGAAATTCCTGACGGTTTGATGCCGTGGTTTAAAGTGAAAACTAGGCAAAGTAAAAATACACCTATTATATTTGGCCACTGGTCTGCGCTGGCAACACAGCCATCACCAGTCATGGAAAAAGTCAATGTAGTTGCTTTAGATACAGGATGTTTATGGGGTGGGCAATTGACCGCATTTTGCTTGGAAACTAAAGTGGTGACTCAAGTAGCAAGTGATGCGCGAGACACACCAGTTAAAAAATCATTTCAGTTGTAGTTGTTTTGTAATGAGATCATGCGTCAATAAAGCCAGTGCTCTACGATCTTGATTTTTAGTCATAATAGGCGCTAAAAAGTGCACGTTAACTACAGGTTTTTGTACCGCCAATGTGTTTTGCATTGACTCTTTTAATGTGGTATCGCCTGCATAGGCCATCGCGGTATTGGCACTACCATCGGGCATAGCATAATGAATAGCCACTGGATAAATTGGCACCTCGGCACGGATTGCTGCTTCAATTAAACTACTTTTAAAAGGTAGTACACTGGTGCCATCTGTGGTCGTGCCTTCTGGAAATAGACATAAGCGGTCGCCAGCTAATAGGCATTCTGTTGTTATATCTACAATACGCATAGCGTCTTGTTTTTTAGCGCGATCTATAAATAAGGTGTTGACTTGCTTTGCAAAAAATCCGAATACAGGCCAATTTTTAATGTCAGCCTTAGCAATATAACGTAACGGGATTATGCTGTTCAGCACATGAATATCTGCCCATGAAACATGGTTAGCAATGATCATCGCGTGGGTTAGATTGCCAGGAGGGACATCACCAGTGACGATGACTTTAATATTAAATGCGCCGATTAATTTTTTGCACCACCAACTGATTAAAACGTTTCTCAACGATTTTGTGGCAATTGGTAAAAATAATCCAGCAATAATAAAGCCCGTTAAAGTGTGAAATATCACTAAAAAAATACGATAAATGCGCGTAATTTGATTGGTTTTTTTGACTGGCATGTGCTTATAAGTTGCTGATTGAAATTAAATATAACTTACCACGAAACCTTACGAAAAACGAAAAAAAGCACCTAATGTTCAGGTGCTTTTTAAACGCTACATCTAACTACAGCTATTTTAGCTATTTCAAAAAGTGTGCTGCGTATCTTGGATTAATGCGTGATAAAGGCAATAGAATGAATAAATCTGCAGTGTTAAAATCAGCATCCCAAGCTGGTGCGCCGCAAATGTAAGCACCTAGGCGTAAATAGCCTTTAATGAGTGGTGGGCAAGGCATGGCTATGTCTTGTTTAAGCGATTCAATAGGTAATGGGTTATGCGCAAACACGCGATATTCGGAAGGAGATAAATACGCTTCCTTAAGTGTATTATATAAGCTAGTCGCAGCATGACCACCATCTGCCATGGGCACGCTACCGCAACCTATCATATATTCATAATTATGCGTCAACATGTATTTGGCAAGCCCAGCCCAAAGCAGATTGATGGTACCGCCATTTCGGTAATCTTGATGAACACAAGCGCGTCCAACTTCAACGGTGCTGCTGAGTAAGTGTTGTAAACGGCTGATATCAAATTCGCCTGCTGAGTAATATCCACCAGCTTGATTAGCCATTTGTGGATTTAATATACGATATGTACCTATTACTTGTTGCGTATCGACATCACGCACTAATAAGTGATCACAAAATTCGTCAAATCCATCAATATCTAACCCATTATTATCAGCAAGACTTACGCCCATTTCTTCTGAAAACACTTTAAAACGCAAACGCTGCGCTTCGGCAATTTCAGAACTGCTGCGTGCTAAGCTCACGCTTAAACTTTTTTTTACACGGGGTAAGTCCTGTGCTAACTCTTCTTTAGCATTAATACGTTTTTCTAATGTGTTATTGATCATAGTTGACGATCCTTATCATGTACATAAATCAGATAAAAAGACTTTATGCGAATTTAATGAAGGATTGATGTCAGTAAAATGACAAAATCATGACGACGATTTAGGTTGAAAAATTAAAAAGCCGCCAGCATTGCAACTCGCGGCTTTTATAAATTGGCTAAAACTAAAATGTGTTAATGACTAACGCGTGTGGTACTTCCACGTTCAATTAAACGAACTTTATCACCCGCGTGAAACACTTCATCTGCTTCTTGTACAATCGCCACCAAAGCGCCACCGTCTATTTTGACTGTAATTTCAATGCCATCTTTACGGGTTATGCCTTCTTCTGCAGCAGAGCCAGCAAGCCCACCAACTACCGCGCCAATAACAGCGGCAATTCCGCTGCCTCTACCACCACCTATGGAGCTTCCAGCGATACCACCCACTGCAACACCCGCTATTGTGCCCACTGGGCTTTTTGTACCTTCAAGTTTGACGGTACGTACGCTTTCTACTACCCCTGTTTTAACTGTTTGCACCTTGCGTGCATCTTCACGACTATAAACGCTGCCTGAATTTGAGCTGGCACAACCTGCAATGATAGTTGCCAATGAAGCGGCTATTAATACTTTAACAACTGATGTTTTATTTATGTGCATTTGAAAACTCCTTAACTAAATTTTATATATTTTTAATATCCTAAAATTATACGTAACAGCCTAGTGATTGGATGGCTTACTTTACAAAGCTTTACACACACTTTATTTCTTAGTTTGTATTGGTTAATTTCTCAGCTGTTGCCACTTCATTAACCAATGCTTGACTGTAAATATACTCAATTTCAGCCCTAGTTGGTTTGTGATTTTGCCCGCCACGGCTGGCAATTTTAATCGCGCCCATTGTAGAGGCTAAACGACCACAAGTTTGCCAATCCCAGCCGCTTGCAATGCCATATAGCAACCCAGCACGATAAGCATCTCCGCAACCAGTAGGGTCAACCAAATCATGCGCTTTAACGCATGGCACGTCAAAACGTTGACCCTCTGCATAAATATGCGAGCCATTGGCGCCAAGTGTCACAATTAAAGCGCTCACTTTTTTTGCTAATTCATCCAGAGTTAAACCTGTTTTATCTTGCAGTACTTGCGCTTCGTAATCATTAACCGCTAAATAAGTAGCCATCTCAATAAACTGTAAAAGTTCTTTACCATTGAACATCGGCAGGCCTTGGCCTGGATCAAACAAAAATGGAATACCAGCTTCATAGCACTCTTGTGCATGTAAAAACATGCCTTCACGTCCATCAGGTGCGATCACGGCTAGTGAAACATCTTTTGTATCTTTTACACTATTTTGATGAGATTCAATCATGGCACCTGGGTGGAATGCAGTAATTTGGTTGTCATCTAAATCAGTGGTAATAAATGCTTGAGCGGTAAAGCTGTTAGAGATAGTTTTAATATGGGCTGTATTGAGCTTGTTGTTATTTAGCCATGTTGTATAGCTAGAGAAGTCTTCGCCAACCGTTGCCATAATGAGTGGCTTACCTTCGAGTAGTTGCAAGTTATAAGCAATGTTCCCTGCAGTCCCACCAAATTCGCGGCGCATTTCTGGTACATAAAAAGCGACGCTTAATTTATGAATTTGATCAGGTAAAATATGATTTTTGAATTGGTCTTGAAACACCATAATGGTGTCAAAAGCCATAGAGCCGCAAATAAGTGTATGCATGGATTTGATGATTGGAGCATGAATGAATTAAAACAGCATTATGCTAATGGTGGGATTATCAAGCAAGTAATAAAGCTTTAAAACGAATGAAATTTTGAGATATTACTTTTGATAGTGCGCCATATTTTGACAGGCTATGATTTTAATAGACTATTTTAGTGCGCCATCTATTAAGATTTTTGCTGCTTTTTTTGCATATTTAATGGCACCAGAACCGCGCTTCATTTGCTCAGCTTGCACTGCACCTTCAAATAACATAGATAATTGCAACGATAAGCCTTCAGCATCTTTTATACCCGCTTGTGTGGCTAAATCGTGAATATAAAGTTTGAACTCACGTGACTGGTCTGACGACAGTTTGTGAATTGCGTTTTCTTCGTTAGGAAACTCAGCAGATGCTTTAATAAAAGCAATGCCACGAAACTCGGGTGCAGTTACCCACTCTTCAATAAATTCAAATAATTTTTGTAACTTTTCGGAAGGTTTTTTGCTAGAACTTGTCAGTTTGTCATTAAGCCAGCTTTGAAAGTCTTGGTGGCCTTTATTGAGTACTTCTAAAATTAAATTTTCTTTGCTATTAAAATATTTATATAGCGTCATTTTGGTAGTGCCAGCTACAGCAACAATCGTGTCAACCCCAGTTGAGTTGATACCTCTTGTTTGAAACAAGTCCGTGGCAACAGATAAAATTTTATCTTTAAGTAATGACATAAATAATCATACCATCATGTTAGAAAAAATGAAGTGTTTTTTATAAAAAAATATATACAGACCTGTATATTTATGTGTAATATAACGATTAATACTTTGTTGTTATTTACCTTAATTATTGAGTTTAATGTCTTAAATTGAACTTCTATTAAGGAGGACTACCTTATAGTATGCAATACAGCCCAGTATATTTTTAAAAATATATTAAGTATTTTTAATATGTTAATTTTAATGTTTAAGTTAAACAACTTTAGGAGAAATAAATGAAACAATTATTTGCTATTTTATCAGTCGCTATTTTAGGTTTTACAAGTCAAGTGCAAGCCCATGAAGGTGTAATTCATGTTAATAAATCAGTAAAAATTAATGCCTCTGCGGATACAGTTTGGGAAAAAGTCGCTAACTTCGGTGATTTAGGTGCATGGCATCCTGCTGTTGCTAAAACAAATATTGTTGAAGGTAAAGACAACGAAGTTGGTGCAAAACGTGAGTTAACATTACAAGATGGCGGCAAAATAAACGAAACACTGACTGCTTATGATGCTAAGAAAAAAACCATGACATATATCATTACGGGTGGTGTTTTACCTGTAAGTGACTATAAAGCGGTCATTAGCATTAAATCAGCTGGTAAAAACAAATCAATCGCGACTTGGTCAGCTAATTTCAAACGTAAAGATCCATCTGCTACACCAGCGGCTGGTCAAGATGACAAAGCAGCAAAAGATACCATTAGCGGCGTGTTTGATGGTGGTTTGGCAAATCTTAAAAAAATATTAGAAGCTAAATAATATTCATCAATAAATTGTTTTACTAAATAAAAAAGCTGACTTAAAGTCAGCTTTTTTATTGTTTTCATCATTAAATATTGATGCAAATTAATCTGCATTTTCAGCAGTATTTTCTTCAGCCGCTACTACCTTTCCCATCACCATTAATAACCCCGTGTTTATGAAAAAGTAAATAACAGTATTAATAAGCATACGTAGTGCAAAACCTGGCCACCAATCAGATCCCGCATATGCATAAATACTATCGACCATTAACCAATCAATGAGCGAAGCAACCGCAAATGCAATGAGTGAAGGTGCAATAATTTTGCCCTCAAGTTCTGTTTGGCATATTGCGCATGCAAAGTAGGGTTTAACCTTTAGCGGGCTAATGCGCTTACTACATGACGGACAGTTAATTGCCATACTAAATACCTTATTAGCTTCTAGAATTTTCCATGAGCATGGGTGTGTAATTGCAACGTACTTTTTGCAAGATTTGCATAATAATTTTTTGATCAGCGACTTTGCTTGAAACATTGCCGCCAATGATGTTTTCTATATATATAGCTTTGTAAGAATCTGGCATTTGTAAGGCTTCAGGAAACTGGCAATTGCCTTTTCGCATTTGTTCTAATGTAGCAAATAACGCTGCAGTTTGTTCAGGGCTGGCAATTAATTGGCTAACTGGTTGCGGTTTGCTCAGAGTTAAATTGGATAAATTGGGCTTTGTAGTTTTTGCATTGGCTGCGATGATTGCTTGAGTATCGATATTAAGTCCGTTAGCAAACCATAGCCCGCCTACTACAACGCATATGCCAATCACACTAGCAGCCACGGCGTAAGCAGAGGACTTTTTGAAATAAAACTCTTGCTTGGTTTGTGCAGTGATGAGTGCTTTCGCCACGTTTTTTGCGTGGCTAAAACTTATAGAAAAGTCTGTAAAGGCTAGGTTTGTAGACGTGCTTAATCCTAAAGACTCTTGAATAGCGGATAGCACCATAAAATATAACTGATGTGCCAACATGGCGGGTTCTTGCGCACCTGCAAGCGCGGCTTGTTGGGTTAAGTAATGTTCTAAATCGTTAGAGATAGGCTGATAGTGTAAAGACACATTTTTAAGCAGATTTTCCGCTACATTTGGCGCGTTTAGCCAATCATTTAATATATCAAACAGGCTTATTAATCGCCCATGCGGCGATTTGCTCGATTTTTTGAGCATGTTAATCAGCCAGTCTGAATTGAGAATATCCATTAGGTTTTGCCTGAAAGTGCTTATTTAAAAAGGTTTAACTTCCACTAAAATTACAATAATAATTAAAGCAATCACTGGCATTTCATTTAACCAGCGATAAAACACATGGCTGTGTTTGTTGCGGTTATGTTTAAAATCAACTAGCAATTTTGCGCAGTAAATATGATAAATCACTAACAAAAACACTAAGCTGAGTTTTGCATGTAACCAACCGCCAGTCATGCCATAGCCTTGTAGTAGCCACACACCAAAAAATATAGTGAGTATTGCACCTGGCGTCATAATGCCGTAAAACAGTTTACGCTCCATAATTTTAAAGCGCTCTTGGCTAACACCATCTTCTGACATGGCGTGATAAACATATAGTCTTGGCAGATAAAACAAGCCAGCAAACCATGTGACCATAAAGATAATGTGTAGCGATTTAATCCAGAGCATTGGGTTTTCCTAATGGGTTTTAGCGAGTTCAGCATCCATTTGTTGATGTAACTGCACGAAATTTAGCTCACCAATATTATGCCGTAATAAATTACCTTTTTTGTCATAAATAAAAGTGGTGGGCACCAACGTTACTTTGCCAAATTTTTCTTGCATTTCACCAAAGCCGTCCTGCATCACAGGGAAAGGTAAGCCTTTCATTTTTGCATAGTTTAGTACTTGCGCTGGTGGGTCGTAAGGCATAGTAACTGCAATCAGTTCAAAACCTTTATCTTTATATTGTTTATAAGTACTCACCAATTCGGGCATTTCTTTAATACAACCTGGGCAGTCTGTTGCCCAAAAATTAACTAATACTAATTTGCCTTTGAGTGATGCCATCCTGATTTTTTTACCCTCTAAAGTGGTAAAAATGACATTGGGCGCTTGTTCTTTTTGTGATAGTGAGAAAGCCAAAATTGCCAGCAAAAGCACAATAAACAACGGTATTACTAATTTTTTAAAAGTTAAACCATTCATTCTACTTGTTCCACTGAGCCTAAAATTATGTGTCAATTTACCTAAAACTGTTAACCAGTATTTTATAAGATTATCAACTAAATCAATAGCATTGCTTGTAATTTGGTGCGATTAACGAAGTTTCATATAATAACCATAGAACGCTTATCGTTATTTGCTTGTCTAGTGCATGTTATAATCATCTATTGTTTATTAGTGAACTTAAACACACAAATTCAATGAACGCACCCCTTAAAATTGAGCTTTTAAAACAGCAAGCACCTGCCACGCGCTTGCGTGAAATTCCTTACAACTATACGTCATTTTCTGACCGTGAAATCGTCATTCGGTTTCTAGGTGAAGAAATGTGGCAAGCACTGAATGAGCTGCGCGGCGAACGTAAAACAGGTCGTTCTGCACGCATGCTGTTCGAAGTGTTGGGTGATTTATGGGTGGTGTCACGTAACCCGTATTTGCAGGATGATTTACTAGACAATCCCAAGCGACGTAAAGCTTTGGTAGATGCGCTGCATCACCGTATAGCCGCGATTGATGAGCGTAGCAGCGGTAATGAAAAAGTCTTGGCGTTAGTGGCTGCGGCTAAAAAAGCCATTGAAGCTTTTGCAGAAGAGTTTCGTCATATCTACGATTTACGTAAAAAAACGCTGGCAAAGCTCAGCAAATTAACTCGTAAAGATAATATCCAGTTTGATGGTTTAGCGCGTGTTTCTCACGTAACTGATGCTACCGATTGGCGTGTTGAATATCCATTTGTGGTGATTAACCCAGATACTGAGCGCGAAATTGCCTCACTGGTACGCGCTTGTATAGAGTTAGGGCTTACTATCATTCCACGTGGCGGTGGCACTGGCTATACAGGTGGCGCAATCCCGCTCACAAAAATGTCTGCGGTGATTAATACCGAGAAATTAGATCAACATACTGGTGTACAAATGCGCACCTTGCCAGGTGTTGCACGCCAAGTGGCCACCATTGAGTGTGGCGCTGGCGTGGTGACACGTCGTGCAATGGAAGCCGCAACTGATGCAGGTTTAGAGTTCGCTTGCGATCCAACTTCAGCCGATGCGAGTTGCATAGGCGGCAACGTGGCGATGAACGCAGGTGGTAAAAAAGCCGTGCTGTGGGGTACGGCGTTGGATAATCTCGCCTCATGGCGCATGGTGACGCCAGATGCCACTTGGTTAGAAGTGGAGCGGCTAGACCACAATCTGGGCAAAATTCATGACATTCCCATGGCACGTTTTAAAGTGAGTCGTTACGATATTGATGGCAAAACTTTGCAATCAGCGCCAGAAATTTTAGAAATTCCAGGCCCTAGCTTTAGAAAAGTGGGGCTGGGAAAAGATGTCACCGATAAATTTTTAAGCGGCTTGCCTGGTATTCAAAAAGAAGGTTGCGATGGTTTAATTACTAGCGCTACTTTTATTTTGCATCGCATGCCAAAACATGTGCGCACGGTGTGTATGGAGTTTTTTGGTAATGTGGCTAACGCCGTGCCGGCGATAGTTGAAGTCAAAGATTACCTTGATGGCACAGAGGCGGTATTGCTTGCAGGCTTAGAGCATATGGATGAGCGCTACATTAAAGCGGTAGGCTATGCGACTAAAGCCGCGCGTCAGCAACGCCCTAAAATGGTGTTAATTGCTGATATTGCTAGTGATGACGAAAACGCAGTAGGGGAAGCAGCATCCACCATAGTGCGCTTATGTAATCAGCGCGATGGCGAAGGTTTTGTCGCGGTTTCTGCCGAAGCCCGTAAAAAGTTTTGGTTAGATCGTGCGCGTACAGCGGCCATCGCCAAACACACTAATGCCTTTAAAATTAATGAGGATGTGGTGATTCCATTACCACGCCTAGGCGATTATTCAGATGGAATTGAGCGCATTAATATTGAACTTTCAATACACAATAAGCTCAAATTAATTAGCGCGTTAGAAACCTTTTTAGAAGGTGATTTGCCACTACAAGTGGATGAAGACGGTAACTCAGATGCGCAAGCTGTAAAATCTAAACAGCTAATAGCCTTGCAATTATTAAGTGATTTGCGTAACCGCTGGAGCCTAATTTTAAATCACTTAGACTCACCTTTAACTATTTTAGGTGATGCTGGCAAAGCTTTTAGCCAATACGATAATATATTCCGTGCATTGCAATCGTACGATTTACGCGTATCTTGGAAGCGTGAATTAAAGCGTCCATTGGCTGATGTCTTTGCAGGCCGTGAATATCAAAAGATCTTAAATGAACTGGATGCCATTCACAAAACCGTGCTGAAAGGGCGTGTATTTATTGCGCTGCATATGCACGCCGGTGATGGCAATGTGCACACCAACATCCCCGTCAATTCTGATGATTACGAGATGATGAAAGCCGCTAATGAGGCGGTTGTGCGTGTAATGGATTTAGCCAAAGGTTTAAATGGCGTGATTTCTGGTGAGCATGGTATTGGCATCACCAAAATGGAGTTTTTAGACCAAAAAACCATCGACACTTTTGCTGCTTATAAAAATAAAGTAGACCCTGAAGGGCACTTTAACAAAGGTAAGCTCATGATGGGTTCTGGGCTTGAGAACGCCTATACACCTAGTTTTGGCTTGCTTGAGCAAGAATCTATTATTATGGAGCAATCTGCCATTGGTGAAATTGCCGATAGTATTTCAGATTGCTTGCGTTGCGGTAAGTGTAAGCCCGTGTGCACCACGCATGTACCGCGCGCAAACTTACTATACAGCCCGCGCAATAAAATTTTAGCTACGTCATTACTCATAGAAGCGTTTTTGTACGAAGAACAAACGCGCCGTGGTATTTCAATTAAGCATTTTGATGAGTTTAACGATGTGGCTGATCATTGTACGGTATGCCATAAATGCTTAAACCCATGCCCTGTCGATATTGATTTTGGTGATGTTTCTATTGCCATGCGTAACTTTTTACGTGAGCAAGGTAAAAAACAATTCAATCCTGGCACTGCACTTGGCATGGCATTTTTAAATGCTAAAGACCCGGCCACTATTAAATTAATGCGCACATTTATGGTCACGATTGGCTATAGAGCGCAAAGTTTTGCGCATGGCTTGGCTAAGAAGTTTCATTTATTAAAAGATAAAGTGAGACCACCAGCTACTGTGGGTAAACCTGAAATTAAGGCGCAGGTCATTCATTTTATTAATAGACCGATGCCTAAAAAAATGCCGACAAAAACCTCACGCGCACTTTTAGGTATTGAGGATGACACCATGGTGCCTGTCATTCGTAACCCTGCAAAAGTGACGGAAGATTCTGATGCCGTGTTTTATTTCCCTGGTTGCGGTTCAGAGCGTTTATTCTCAAACGTAGGGTTAGCCACGCAAGCCATGTTGTATGAAGTGGGTGCCATTACCGTATTACCACCCGGTTATTTGTGTTGTGGTTACCCGCAAACTTCTGCTGGAAATCACGATAAAGGCAGCCAAATTACCGCAGAAAATCGCGTGCAGTTTCATCGTATTGCCAATACTTTAAATTATCTTGATATCAAAACTGTGATTGTGTCTTGCGGAACGTGTATGGACCAGCTGCAGAAATACGAGTTTGAAAAGATATTCCCAGGTTGCAGGTTGCTAGATATCCATGAGTATTTGATGGAGAAAGACATGCGCTTGCAAGCAGTAACAGGTACGCGTTATATGTATCACGACCCTTGCCACAGCCCCATGAAGACTTACAAACCGATGGAGGTCACTAATAAGTTAATGGGCCAAGAAGTTACGCTTAATGACCGCTGTTGTGGTGAGTCTGGTACGTTTGCAGTTGCTCGTCCCGATATTGCTACACAAGTTAAAATGCGCAAGCAAGAAGAACTGGAAAAAGGCATGAACAAAATGGGGCTTACTGTAGGTGCACCCGAGCAACAAGTGAAAATACTCACAAGTTGCCCAAGTTGCTTGCAAGGCTTAGCGCGCTATGGTGAAGATACTGGCATTGAAGCTGATTATATTGTGGTAGAGATGGCAAAACATATTCTTGGCGAAAACTGGATGCAGGATTATGTACATAAAGCGAATAACGGCGGGATAGAAAAGGTTTTGTTGTAATTAATACTTAACCTAATTCTTTAATATCTACAATTTCGTCATTCCCGCGCAGGCGGGAATCTAGGCTAGCTAGACACCTAACTGGATTCCCGCCTACGCGGGAATGACGAAATTGGTGAGGTATGTAGGTAATGTAAAGATTACTGCTTGGTGCAAAAGTCTGTAATACGTCATGCGTCAGGCTGATTTAAATGACTTTAGTGGCTAACATTTGCTTTGAGCTGAAGCAGATTTGATTACTAAATTACACCAACAATCCCGCCTCGCCTTTTTAATCCCAATAAAATATCTTCTCCAAACATAATTAAAGCATCCAAATCTGGATGCTTAATTTCATCACTAAGTTGTGCTAGCGCCTGTTTACCAGTAAGTTTGCTGCCCTCAAGTAATTGCAATAATCTAAACGTCAAAGCGTTTAACTCAACAAACTGTACTTTATCGTTAATATCCCTAAACACTAATAAAAACGTGGTGTCTTGCTGTGTTGGTTTGAATTTTTTAGATATTTTATGTACGGGATAATCGTATTGTAATAGTGCGAGTGCTTCTGTCAATACAGGTTTATGGCTGAGTAAATCACCCTCTAAGTTGATAGGTTTGGTTTCAGTTATCTCGTTGGATACAAAGGTGCTAATAAAGCTACTTAAGCCTAACTCTATCCATTCATAATGCGCGAGCTGGCTTAAAAAATGCGGCAGATTTTTAAGTGCCAAGCTAACACCAGCATGGTCACTTTCTAAAAACTTCAAAAACTCTTGTGGAATTTCTCTAAAAATCGGTGTTTGTGCTGGATGGTGCATAAAAAAATCGCGTATTAGTTTTAACCAAGTCCGTTTACCCATCACCAGTTGCGCCACGGGAAAGCAAGCAGATACCGAACTGACGATATTGTTAAATACAATCTCCCTGTAAATAGCCATGCCTTTTGCTGAGACCTTAGCTGGTTTTGGCACGGATTTAGGCTGGCGTATGTGCTGTGTAAAAGCGAGTTGATAGCGTTGAAAGTCCAATAACTCTACAACGACATCATGATTATTATTGCGAGCCATCATGACTTTTGTTGATAGCGTTTAGCATCAGCTAACAAGGTGTCATCAACCAACCCGCTGCTATAAACAGCTTGCAACTCAGCGATTTTATTAACTTCACTCATCAGTATTTCTAGGGGTGGAATATTCATATCCCGCTCTAACAGGGTGGGAAATTTGCCAAATAGCTGATAGGCTTCAACGAGTAATGCCCAAACTGGATTAGTGACATTTTCGCCATGCGTATCCACTAATAACTGAGGGGTTTCTTGTAAATGCCCTGCGATATGGCTGTAAACAATGCGTTGTTTTGGTAACCCTCGCAAAAATGCGTGAGCATCGAAGCCAAAATTAACGCTATTTACATAAATATTGTTGATGTCTAAATGTAAATTACAGTCAGCTTCGTTTAACACTGCATTTAAAAAAGTGAGTTCACTCATAGTGGAAATTGGCGCCGCCACATAAAATGAAGTATTTTCAATCGCAATACGTTGTTCTAAAATATCTTGCGTTTGTTTGATACGTTTGGCAACGTAATGTACGGCTTCATCCGTAAATGGAATGGGCAATAAATCGTATAAGTAACCACGCTGACCATTATAAAAATCTGTGCAGTAACTTAAATGCTCGGTATAAAGTGAAATGTTGTGTTGTTTGAGAAATGATTTTACTTGCAGTAAAAAAGTCTCGTTGAGCGGATCTGGGCCGCCAAGTGATAGACATAATCCATGGCAAACAATTGGGTAGCGTTCTACAAACCAAGCTAAATCTTGTGCAGTTTTACCACCTGCACCTATCCAGTTTTCTGGGGCGATTTCTACAAAGTTAATATTTTTTATTAACTCCTGACCATATAACTTTTGAATTTGGGGTATCAGCTCACGCTTTAACCCCAATCCAGAACCAGTAATATTATTTAGCTTTGTCTGCATGACATGAACCATCTTGCATTTTCATGCCAGCTTTGCAGCTACCTTCAGCGGATTTTTCCATAGGCATGGCTTCAGCTGGTTTTTCTGAAGTTGCGGCAGCGGCGGCTGCTTCAGATTTCTTTTTATTGGCACTGCATTTACCATCTTTCATTTTTGTATCAGCTTCTGCCACCATATAGCCAGAAGATAGTGATTTTGCAGTAAATGGATTTGCAGCTGCATTAACGGTAGTTGCTGCGATTGAGAATGCAAATGCGCTGCTTACAGCTAGTGTTATCGCTTTAGTTGTTGTCGCCATGATATTTCCTTTTTTATTGAATTAAATAGAGAAATTTACTACTAAATTTGTTTACGGAATTTATTGGTGATTAGATTCAATCAAGTTTTTAATGCGTTCTTTAGCCTCTAATGGTAACTGTATAGACGTGTCTTTTTCTGTTTGATTCAACAGTTTTTTTACCGCTGATTGCAGCGTAAAAAGCTGTTGTTTAAAGCGCGTACACATATCACACATGAACAAATGCAAACGTAACTTAAATCTATCAGTCAAAGATAAACGCTGGTCTAACGATTTGGAAATAAGCTGGCTCGCATGTTTACAAGAAATGATCATTTAGTATCTATATCTCTCTAACAAATTTACAGCTTAAGTTAGCCAATTGATTTCCAAACATTTTTTCAACCCCATGCGAGCTCGGTACAGCATTACCCAAGCATTAGTCGGGCGAATATCCAGCGCCTTACAAATTTGTTCGTTATCATCTTCATGTACATCATGCAGCAAAAATAAATGCGCTAATTTTTTTGGTAATTTATCCATACAGGTCTGTAGGATAGTTACAAATTGCTTTTGTTCCAAAGCGTTATCAGGGATCCCCCAATCTTGCGGGGCTTCTGACCAATGACCCGTGTGATCAAAAAACTCATCCATGCCAGGTTCATCAAAGGCGATTTGTTCAACATCCTCCACAGTTTGCTCTTTGCTTTGTTTACGGATTAAATCGATTATTTTGTGCTTTAAAATGCCAGTTAACCAAGTGCGGGGCGCAGATTGCTCAGCAAAGTTAGCGCTTTTAATTGCCGCTAAAAAAGTTTCTTGTACTACATCTTCTGCCAAATGTGGGTCACGCAAACGACCTAAAGCAAAGCGATAGAGATAATCGCCGTGGGTGTTTAGCCAGTCGTGTTGATTTTTTACAAATAGATTTTGTGTCATAGAATTTTTGTTATGGCGGCTTAATTACCTAAAAATCATCATATAACAGCGTTACAGAAACACAAAATCTTTATATGGTAATGACGACTACCAAATATTCAACTGGGCTTCACTTTTTGCTGCATTAATAATAAATAGTTTTCTGCATCAAGCGGCTGCTGGTTACGTTGTGCTTGCCAAATGGTTTCTGCTAAGCAATCAATTAAATCATGTTGTGCGTCAAGTTCATTTTGGTGTTTGGCAATAAGCTGCTGGTAGATGGATGCAATCCCAATCGGTTGATTGATACTGATTTGTTCTAACACCGACATATGTAAACTCATATGTAAAAATGGGTTGGTTTCACCCATTTCAGGAAAATACTGTTGTTGCATGTAGTGCTTAGCATCGCCCAAAATAGCATGGTATTCGGGGTGTGATTGCATCACTTGTACGCCAATTTTTTCTACGCCTTCAAGCGGTTGCTTTTGTTTAAATTTGTGCCAAGTATTAAAAAAGAACTCGCGCACTTCGTCACGGCTGGGGTTAAATAAACTCATGATGTTGTATTTTCAGATACTGTATTTTCTTTAAATAATCCCAGTACTGCAGAGTATTGTAATAGCTCATTTCTGCCATTAATTGGAGCTATTTCACCATTGCCATAAAAGCCTATAAACGGCATATTGGGGTAAAGCTCACGCAAAATAAGTAAATCTCTATCTTGCCCACCATATAAATACGGACCGCGCCCTAGGCAAGAAAATAATAGGCCAAAATCGGGGGGGCTAGATATACCAGATACAGATGCGTCAGATAGTTTATTTAAGGTATTACCTAATATGTTTGCAGTTGATTTAAAATTCTCTGCTGCTGCTCGTTCATCTCTAATTGCCCAGCATAACCATTGTTGCTCATTGAGCACTTTGGCTAGTGTAACGGTTTCAGCACCCTCGTCACACGCGATAAGTGAGGCCAGGTTATATTCGCCATCTTCAATCAACGCGAGGGTATCTGCATAAACTGCAATCAGTTGATGCATGGGTAAGTTGGTATTGTCATAGTGTGTTTTCCACGCTGCCAGCAAACTTTGCAGCGCAGTTGTTTGATTTAACAGCACCATGTCGTGTTCAATGCAAGATGTAACTAACTGTGGCACATTTAAAAAACGTAGGCCATGACTGGCGGCTACTGCACCTTGAGTATTGCGAAGCTCAACTTCACAGTGACCTTGAACTGTGCCCTTACCGTTTGCCCACACTGAAAACGGTCCATGTCCAATCGCATCACCGGATACGGCACCAAAACGTAACCCTTGATGATTAAGCCAAGTGGTATTAATGGCATTGGGCGCAGTTAAGGCTAACAGTAATTGGTCTTGCAACGGTTCGCGCACGTTGCTTAAGTGTATGTCACCGCTAAATACCATCACAGCAGCAGCAGGGCTATCTATTATCCAATCCTCTTCTGTGAAAATACCTGTGGCGGAGCAGCCAATAATTTGTGTGCAATTGGCTGTTTTAGCTGCAGCCTTAATCGCAGATTGCGGGTCGTTAGCAAACTCTGACGTTAAAAATAGCAATACGCTGCTGGCAACGCTGATTTCTGCTTTTTGCATGGCACTAGATACTGCTTGCGTGACTAGTTGTGCAGCTAATTCCGCAGTGTTTTGTGCAGTGCTATTAACAATATTTTTACGTGATTTTTTCGTACTAGTTGCGGTGGCTAAACCTGTTGCGACTTTGCTTGCTTGTTTAATGGGTGTCATTTTCTAATTATCTGGTAGCAGATGGCTGAATTGCAGCAAGGTTTGTTTTGTTTTTGTACTCACACACATGCGCAATCGCACATTCGCTACATTTAGGGTTGCGTGCGACGCAAGTGTATCTTCCATGCAAAATTAAAAGATGATGCGCATCTTTTAAGTAGGCTTTAGGCACATGTTTCATGAGGTTTTTTTCAACCTCTAGCGGTGTTTTGCCAGTGGCTAACTTCGTGCGATTACCCAATCTAAATAAGTGCGTATCCACCGCAATGGTAGGCTCACCAAACGCGGTGTTGAGTATGACATTAGCGGTTTTACGACCAACGCCCGGTAAGTTTTCTAATGCAGTACGTGAGTTTGGCACAATACTATTGTGCTGTTCTACAAGCTGCTTGCAAGTGGCAATGACGTTTTTGGCTTTGCTGTGATAAAGCCCAATGGTTTTGATATAGCTTTCTAAACCAGCAATACCCAAATTAAAAATCGCTTGCGGCGTGTTTGCTGCGGCAAATAGCTTAGCTGTGGCAATATTAACGCCTTTGTCGGTTGACTGCGCCGATAAAATAACAGCAATCAACAGTTCAAAAGTACTGTTGTGGTTAAGTTCGGTGGTAGGATTTTGTATGGCAGCGGCCAAACATTCAAACATGACTAAACGTTTAGTAGCGTTCATTTTTTAGCATAAGTCTTATTATTAAAACGGTTTTTAGTTGGTAGCTATAAGTTTGGTTTTAGCGCTGATGTACTCGCTGGTTGCGTTTTAAGTTTACGCAACTCAAACCAATTGCGTCCAGCAATCAGCATAGCTAAACCTAAAAATGCACCAGGCGGTAGAACTGCGAGTAAAAAGCCATGATAATCAGGCACTGTCAGTACCCATTGTTTAGCCCAAGAACCCAAGGCTAAATCGATACCAGTAAATAAAGTGCCTTTGCCAATAATCTCTCGTACACCACCTAATAAACCCAATACCAAGGTTAGCCCTAAGCCCATAGAGAAGCCATCCAATATCGATGGCAGCGGCGTATTTTTGGCAGCAAACGATTCTACGCGTGCCAACACTATGCAATTCACCACAATAAGCGGAATAAAAATACCGAGTGCGTCATACAGTGGTTTAGAGCCTGCATGAATCAATAAATCTATAATCGTCACCAATGCAGCAATCACCAAAATAAATACAGGCACACGGATTTCCGCTGGTACAAAACGTCTTACAGGTGAAACTGATCCATTAGCGCCTGCCATGACTATGGCGGTGGCTAAGCCTAAACTTAACCCGTTAACCGCAGAGGTGGTGACTGCTAGCGTTGGGCAAAGACCTAGCAATTGCACCACGCCAGTATTTTGCTTCCACACGCCATTTTTTAAAATATCTTGATACATGCCCATGATGTACTCCTAATTACTTTGTATATTCTGTGTGTTCAATGAGAGGTTGATGCATCAGCAAAAAGCAGCGCTTGATTTTCTTTTGCATACGTTAATGCTTTAAATACCGCCTTAACTACCGCGCGTGGCGTGATGGTGGCACCTGCCATATAATCAAATTTACCATCATCTTTTTTTACTTTCCATAGTGCTGGTGCGGTTTTGCTAAGTGATTCATTATCAAAGTGTTTAATCCAATTGCCGCGTGCTACATCAATATAATCGCCTAGTCCAGGGGTTTCTTTATGTGCTAATACCCGCACACCGCTTAATGTGCCATCAGCGCGAATAGCAATCAGCAGCTTGATATTGCCGCTATAGCCATCTGGCGCAATCGCTTCTAAAATCACCGCAACAGGTTTGTTATTAATTTTGGCAATATTAATATTGATTGGTTCTTTATTACCCAATAGCGGGTTAGGTGGTACTTTGATTACATTGTTAAGTAAATCATTATCGTGCATGCTATCTGGCACAATTTGTCTAAATAAATTCAAACTTGCCTCTGCCTCGCTCGCGGCTATTGGCGCTTCGGTCGTTTTATGCACTAAGGCTAGAAGCAGCGTCCATATCAGGGCAAATGCAATTAGAGTAGCAGCAGTTTTTAAAGCGTGTTTAAGTAAAGTGCTGGTCATGATTATAAGATGCTTGCCATATTATTTGCGGTGTCCAAAAACACGTGGTTGAGTATTAGCATCAATCAACGGCACACATATATTCATAAAAAGAACTGCAAATGCTACGCCATCGGGGTAACCACCAAAGATGCGAATAAGGTAAACCAATATGCCTGTACCTGCCGCAAAATATAATTTACCTTTGGGCGTTGTGGGTCCGCTTACAGGGTCGGTGATGATAAAAAACGCACAAAGCATACTTGCGCCACTAAATAAATGAAATAACGGGCTGGCAAAATGCGCAGGATTAACCAAGTGAAACACGCCAGAAATAAACGCCAGTGCTAGCAAAAATGCCGTAGGTAAATGCCAGCTGATAATACGTTGTTGCAATAAAAATAAGCCACCAAGTAAATAAGCCGCGACTACATATTCGCCGCCTTTTGCGCCAGCAGTGCTAAATATGGGTGCCTCTGTAATACTTTGTACTTCATGTTTTAAAGTGAGTTGTGTCTTTAAATAATCCAATGGCGTGGCAGAGGTAACAGCATCCATTTTTACGCTATTGGGTAATACATTGCCAAAAATATAATGTAGCTGATCCATAAAGCTCAGCTGTGACTGCGCCAATGCCAGTGGCGCAGGCCATTTAGTCATGATGATAGGAAATGAAATCAACAATACCGCATAACCCACCATAGCGGGGTTAAACGGGTTATAACCCAAGCCGCCATAGAGTTGTTTTGAAATGGCAATCGCAAAAAAAGTACCTACCACGATTAACCACCAAGGCGCCAAAGGCGGTAAGGATAAAGCTAGCAGCCAAGCCGTGACAACGGCGCTATAGTCTAATAAAAACGGCTTAATGGCACGGTTGCGAATTTTAAGCATAGCCGCTTCCGTAGCCAGTGCAGTAAGCGTTGCAAGACCGAGCGCGACCAAAATACCGCCACCATAAACCCACACATAAACCAAAATGCTAGGCACCAGTGCTAGCAATACTTTGAACATAATAGTGCTCACGCTAGGTGCGTTTGATATGTAGGGAGAGCGATTCACGTTTTTCCTAATTGGCTTATTTGTTGTTTGTTTGGCTAATTTATTGATTACTTTTTTGTTCTGGATGATTTGAGCCTTATTGCTCTAAGCTTATTACTCTAGCTTTGAATTAATGCCGTAACACTCAAAACTTCGTCATCCTCGCATACGACTTTGCAAGTGCTTTAGCATTTAGCAAATCGGAGTACCCTTGTGGTGCGTTCGCGGGAATGACGATGGAGGTATTTATAAAGTCAATATAGCCATTTTTTGCTTAAGCTCTTTTAGTTTAGTTCTTTCATCTTAGATTTTTTATTTAGTGAAAAGGACTCACTTTTTATGCTCAGGTAAAAACGCTTGTCGCCTCGCATCAATTTCTTTTATTTCAACCTCCACCGCTTTGTTTGCAGGCGCTGTATTTTTCGGAATATCACCTGCCACTAGTGCAGCGACTTTTTGTGCTTTTGCACGCTCAATTGCCGCGGCTATCATGGCTTGTTTTTTAGCTTTTTCTGCTTCTGTTACTTCGGAATTTTTAACTAAACTAGTTTTTACTGTCTCTGTTTTAATCATTTCAGACTGGGCATCTGCATGTTTATTAGCAGTTGCAATGGCTTTTGCATCATTAGTCGATTCTGCTTTTAATGATTTAGCACGTTCTATTGCGGCTGCAATAACCGCTTGTTTTTTAGTTACTTGCTCAACTAAAGGTTGTTGATTGTTATCATCGTGAGCGAGCGCCGCTTGCAGATTTGACGTTTCACTACCCTCAACAGTGGCTTTATTACCAGTATTTGCCCGTTGCGCATGTTTTTGTGTGCGTTCAATTTTTTCACGCTCAATACGCATGAGTTTAAATTCGTTACGTTCGCGTGCTAAATCTGCTGCTTCTTTCGATTTGTCAGCCGCAATAATTTCACTTTTTGCGTAGCGGTAATATTGCACTAGCGGTATGCTGCTTGGGCACACATAAGAGCAAGCGCCACATTCTATGCAATCAAATAATTGATAATCGCGTGCTTTTTCAAAGTTATCAGACTTGGCAAACCAGTAGAGTTCTTGTGGTTGCAAATTCACTGGGCAAGCATCAGCACAACGCGCGCAACGGATGCAAGGCATGGTGGGTGGCGGTTCGGCAAATAATTGAGGTGTAGCTGCAATAATGCAATTGGTGGCTTTGGTAATGGGCACATCACAATGATTTAAATCTGAGCAAGGCAAGTCAAAGCCCATCATAGGCCCACCCATAATAAAATGGCTAGTACCTGATTTTATACCACCCGCTGCCGTGATTAAATCTTGTACTGGCGTGCCAAATAGCACTTCAAAATTTTGCGGTGACTGTACATTGCCTGTCATGGACACAATACGGCTGATTGAGGGTTCACCAAACGTAAAATAGCGATACAAAGCAACTACAGTCGCTACGTTAAACACTTGTATGCCTACATCCGTTGAACGTTTATCACTGGGGATTTCGGTACCGAGTAATAAATGAATTAAACGTCTAGCATCGCCACTTGGATAAAGCGTGGGGACAACTTTGACTGAGATGCCTTTTATTTCAGCGCAAGCTGCGCGCATGGCATCAATCGCTTGTGGTTTGTTTTCTTCAATGCCAATGACACAGTTTTCTGCGCCTAATAAGTGTTGGGCAATACTAATGCCGTGCATAATTTGGTCTGCACCTTCACGCATCAGCATGTCGTCACAAGTGATATAAGGCTCACATTCTGCAGCGTTAATCACTAGCGTATGCACGCCAGATTTTCCGTTAGTACGCAATTTAATATGGGTGGGAAACGTTGCACCGCCTAATCCAACAATCCCCGATAAGCGCAAACTTGAGATTAATGTATTTTTGTCAGCACTATGCCAATCTTGCATAATAGGTTTCGCAATCCACTCCTCCAAGCCATCAGGGATAAGCGTTACGCACATGTCTGGCAAGCCAGATGGATGCGGAATGATAGCTTCAGCAATCGCAGATATTGTGCCTGAAGTTGGCGCGTGAATAGCAGCAGAAACTGCCCCTTCAGCTTCTGCCAACAATTGCCCTTTTAACACACGTTCACCAACTGTAACAATGATCTTAGGCATATTGCCCACATGTTGGCGTAATGGTAATACTAGCTTTTTCGGTAGTTTAAGCACAGCAATTGGGTGCTGTGTAGATGCTGTTTTGTTTTCAGGTGGATGCACGCCGCCATTAAATTTGAACACTTCATTGCTGTATAGAGCGTTATTATTGCTAGCAGTATTGTTAAAGCTTTTGAAGAAATTAATAATCGCGTTCATGCAACTTTTTTCTCATTGCTACTGTTTTTGGGCTGGCTAGTTTCCTGTTGGCCAGTATCTAATTTAATAGGAAAAACAGGATATTTCCATTTCCAATTATCAGGGTTTTCTGCAATGGGTTCCATCGTAATGCAATCTACAGGGCAGGGCGCTAAGCATAGCTCACAGCCCGTGCATTCACTCGCGATAATCGTATGCATATGTTTTGCTGCGCCCAAAATGGCATCTACTGGGCAGGCTTGAATACACAAAGTGCAGCCTATGCAGGTGTTTTCATCAATAAACGCAACGGCTTTAGGTTTTTTTACACCGTTGGCAGCGTTAAGTGGCTTGTACTCCACACCAACCAAATCTGCCAAAGCGCGCGCGCCAGCATCACCGCCAGGCGGGCATTGGTTAATATCGGCCTCACCGCCTGCAATGGCTGTAGC
>JAYVFU010000241.1:0-7975 GCA_043772865.1 Methylophilaceae bacterium | reverse complement strand
CAATAGCTGCTTTTGGTGTGACTAATACAGCAGAGTGTGGCCCAGGCAAGGTATTAACAGGCTTAACTAAACGTATCGTGAGCGAATTGCCATGTGTCGCTTTAGTAAATAACGAAGCGCTAGCGACTGTTTTATAATTTAAAATAATGCGTGTTATAGCTACAACATACTCAAATAGTTATGCATAAAAAGTTCATTCCGTATTTGTTAGCTTTTCTGCAGTTTGGCTGTTATGAAAAAACTGACAATCCAGAACAACTGAAAATTATTAATGAAATAACTGCGCAAGCGCCAAACTCAATTGATTTTAAAAACATTGCCAACGACAAATGGTCGCGCGTTTGTTTTTTTGGTCCATACGCACTGAAGTCAAACGACATTCTAGGATTTGATTGGGATGTGACTAAGAAAACATCAGTTAGTGGTGATGACACAATTAATATTATAGTTTTTGCAACCGAAAAACAGGTTACTGAATTTGTAGTAGTGCCGAGGGCAAAAGCGGATTTCTGGAAATTATCAAGACAGTGCTTCCCCAGAAACAATGCTAAATTTATATATGAGCCTTCAGTTTGGAGTTATTTGTATAAACATGCATAACACCCCACTCAGTGGAATTGGCTGAAATTAGCCTTAATTTAAACGTTGGAGAAAGCTATGAGTAATCATTCATTATCAGGTCAGATAGCTCTAGTAACAGGTGCTACTCGTGGCATAGGTGCAGCAGTGGCTAACGAATTAGGTGCGCATGGCGCTACCGTAATTGGTACAGCAACTTCAGTGGCTGGCGCAGGTAAAATTAGTGAAGCATTAAAAGCCGCTGGTATAAAAGGCTTAGGCCTGATGTTAGATGTCACTGATATCGCACAAGTTGAAAGTGCCCTTAAATCAATCGTTGAGCAATTTGGTGATGTGACCATTCTGGTGAACAATGCCGGCATCACACGAGACACTTTACTTATGCGCATGAAAGATGATGATTGGGATGCGGTTATTTCCACTAATTTAACTTCGATTTATCGCATGAGCCAAGCCATTTTACGCCCGATGATGAAGGCACGTACAGGTCGTATTATCAGTATTTCATCAGTCGTTGGGCATATGGGTAACGCTGGTCAAACCAACTATGCTGCAGCCAAAGCAGGCATGTCTGGCTTTACTAAATCTTTGGCATCAGAAGTAGGAAGCCGTGGTATTACGGTTAACTGTGTCGCACCGGGCTTTATTGATACCGATATGACTGCAGAGCTACCAGAAGCCGTTAAAACAAAAATGTTGGAGCGCATTCCAGCAGGTAGGTTGGGTAATGTGCAAGAAATAGCGGCAACTGTTGCGTTTTTGGCTTCACAGCAGGCGGCTTACATTACTGGTGAAACCATTCATGTGAATGGCGGCATGTACATGGCTTAACCATATTAAATAAGGTTAAAAAATAAAAAATCCTTATAGGCTCATATAATTAGGATTTTTTATTAAAGTTACTTCTGCAATGAAAGTAACTGGTATTCGTTATAAAAACCTTCTTTGCGTAGCCTAGCTTGCAAATCAAGCGGCAGGCTATTTAGCTGACGCGGTCTCAGTGCCACAAAAGCTGGCAATTGGTTTAATCGCTCTGCTAATTCAATTGGGTTCTCTGCATTTTCAGCTTTGCCATGACTATAAAATGAGGCCGAGTAAGGGCGTCCACCCAAAAAAACTAATCCTTCATGCGCTGTATTAAGCGCCTCGTAATGTTTAATAAGTGACTTTGTATTTTTCCAATTGTCAGTTAACTCTTGTCTGATTAAATATCCGCTAAATCCTAAAGTCGTGATGAGTAGCCCTACTAAAACAATGCTATAAGTGCGTTGGACTCTACTATCAATAACTAGCCACCCAGCTAAACACATCGCTAATGCTGGAATTCCAGGTAATACATAAGTCCACAACACATTGCCTGATACTGTAAAAAATAGACAAGGCATAAAGCCCCATAATAAACAGTAGAGATTCCAGTTTTGGCTTGGTTTGATTGTTAAATGATTATTTTCTTTAACAAGTAATACCGTTGCTTTTTTACGCCCGAAACCAAATGCTGGCAATATAATTAGCCAAGTGATACAAGCTTGCATAGCAAATAACCAAATACTGCCACGTGCAAAAGCGTGTGCATTACCGTAAAGATCGCCTGTCCAGCCCGCAACAGTAAAGCGCTTCCAATGCTCGCCTACAATAAAGTAATTAAGAAACCCTGGCGTTTTTAATTCTGCCATCCAGTACCACGGCACTGTTAACACTGCCATTAAAAGTATGCCAGATAGCCATGGAAGTCTTTTCCAAACAAAAATACTATGACGTGTTGCTAAGGTCCATATCAATATCGGTGGCCCTGCCAGCACCAGTATGATTGGCCCCTTGCATAGCAAGCCTACGCTTAAGCCAACAAATATTAACCAGCGCTCACGTTTACGCTGAGCATCATCACCATATAAGCCTAGCCAAAATCCACGCATTACCAGCACATAACCAACGCTTAGTGTCATATCCATCATCACGGCGCCTGATGAGATGTAAAACAATGGTGCAATCCAAATGAGTGCGGCTGCAAGTAATGCCTCGCGCTGTGAGCGTTGATTTAACCAGCTCCAGACTAACCATGAAATGAGAAGTGCGGTGAGAAAGTGCGGTAATCTTGCTGCAAACTCATTGACACCAAATACATGATAGCTTGCGGCGCTAAGCCATGTAGACATAGGTGGTTTACCCCAAAAAGGCACGTTGTAATCAAACCAAGGCGTTATCCAATCATTAAGCTCAAACATTTTGCGCGCAATTTCTGCATAACGTGCCTCAGTAGTGTCGTTAACTGGGTATAAGCCCAAAGTGATAAATCGCACCAATATGGCGATAACGAGCATCCAGCGTAAAAGTACAGTGGAGTCTGTTTTTTTAAAGAAATGCATTGCTTAAACCTTGCTTGCTGTTTTGCTGTGTATAAATTAGGTGGTTACACTAGATAGCTTTGCTGGACTGTATTCATCCAACAAATAAAGCGGACGCTGCTTACTTTCTATAAATAAACGTCCAAGATATTCTCCTAAAATACCCGTAGCCATCAGCTGCAAGCCACCGAGTATTAAGATAGTGACAATTAAAGTCGGAAAGCCGTGTACTGGATCACCATAAATTAATGTTTTAATAAAGAATATTAGCGCGTAGATAAAAGCGCCCACGGCGCTTAGAAAACCTGCATATGTAGCAATTTTTAGTGGTGCAACCGAGAAGCCCGTGATGCCTTCTAAAGCAAAATTCCAAAGCTTAAGGTAATGCCATTTGGTATTGCCTGCAGCCCGCGGCTGTCTGTCATATTCAACGGTAATTTGCTTATAGCCTACCCAAGCAAATAGGCCTTTCATAAAACGATTAGTTTCTGGCAGTTGATTAAGTGCATCTACAGCGCGGCGACTGATTAACCTAAAGTCTCCTACATCCGCTGGGATCTCGACATCGGACAATTGATTGATGACACGATAAAATGCGTGTGCCGTTGCTTTTTTAAACCAAGTTTCTCCCTCGCGTGTGCGGCGACGCATATTGACCATATCCACACCATCTTGCTGCCAAACAGTCATCATTTCAGGGATTAACTCAGGTGGATCTTGTAAATCCGCATCAATCACGACAACGGCCTCACCACGCGCAAACTTAAGCCCAGCGCTAACTGCGGCTTCTTTACCAAAGTTACGGCTTAACTTTGCAAGGCTAACAGTAGAGTGAGTAACTTGTAACAACTTAATGATATCAACAGTTTTATCACTACTGCCATCGTCAATATAAAGCACTTCCCAGCTGCTGGTCATCTGAGATAAAGCATCTACAAGACGCCTGTGAAAAATGGGTAACACTTCTTCCTCATTAAAGGCCGGCACAATCACAGTGAGGATTGGTACTAGTTGGTTATCATTCAGATGGTTGGCTGTAGCTTGCATGATGCAAAAGTCCAATGTCGGTTTAAGTGGTAAGTTACAATTAAAACGATAATAGTCGCAATAATCTGTGCTGCGAAGTAGTAAAAGTTTAAATAATGCGTCATCAACCACATGAGTAAAATATTTAATGCAGCACCTAGTGCCGCAATTATTAAAAATCGGGCTAAGGTTTTGTAGTTTGAAGTTGAATTAGTAGGGATTTGGCTAGCAAATGTAAATTTTCGATTACCGATATACGCAATAATGGCGCCGCATATTGCACCAACCCCAGTAGCAATCCAAGGCATAACACCAAAAGCTTCAACCAGAAGCAGTAAAATCAAATAATGAAAAGTCGTGGCGATTGCACCAGTCATGCCGTAACGAATAAACATTAAAATAGTGCCACACTTGTCCTTAAATCCATATGCTAAAAGTTTTGTTTAAAGTGCTAATGGCAACATTTTAAATCTAGCATCTTATAACTAGCAAGCTCAAACTACTTTTTATAGCCAACATTACTAACCAATTACTTAGATTATGTAATGACAAGTAAATTTATCAATATTTCTCTAAAATCTTTTTTATCAGCATTTTTTGTATTCTTGCAGAGTTTTGTTAGAATACTGCTTAGCTGATAAGCTAATTTTCTATTAAAGGGGTATTTAGATGTCTGACATCGAACAACGCGTTAAAAAAATCGTTATTGAACAATTAGGTGCAAATGAGGCGGATGTTAAAAATGCATCATCATTTGTAGATGATTTAGGTGCCGATTCATTAGATACAGTAGAGTTGGTCATGGCTTTGGAAGAAGAGTTTGACTGTGAAATTCCAGATGATGAAGCAGAAAAAATTACTACCGTACAACAAGCGATTGACTACGTCAGCGCTAATCTCAAGTAATTCCGATATTAACTAGCGCTTTATTTTATGTTAAAGCGCTAGTTTTCTCATGTTTTAATCTTAAATTTAATTTATTTAAGACTAAATTCTAAGTATTTACTACAAAATACTCACTAATCAAGAATCTAAATATGTCAAAACGTAGAGTGGTTGTTACAGGCTTAGGTGTTGTTTCTCCTGTTGGTATTGGTGTAAATGTCGCATGGGCTAATATTGTTGCTGGCAAATCTGGTATTACCAAAATCACCAAATTCGATGCAAGCACTTTTAACTCGCAAATTGCGGGTGAAGTTAAAGACTTTGACGTATTGCAATATATGCCGGCCAAAGAAGCACGCCGTATGGATACATTCATACAATACGGCCTAGCTGCAGGTTTAGAAGCATTTAAAGATTCTGGCATTGTAGTGACGGATGAAAACTCTGAACGTATAGGCGTATCTATTGGTTCTGGGATTGGTGGTATACAGTCTATTGAAGAGACTAGTGATATTTTTGATGAAGGTGGCGCGCGTAAAATATCGCCATTCTTCATTCCTGGCACCATCATCAATATGATTTCAGGCAATTTATCAATCATGTTAGGCTTAAAAGGTCCTAATATCGCCATAGTGACAGCTTGTACTTCAGGCACGCACTCAATTGGTGATGCCGCACGTATGATTGAATACGGCGATGCGGATGTGATGGTAGCTGGTGGCGCTGAGGCCGCGATTAGCGAGCTTTCAGTCGGTGGCTTTGCTGCAGCACGTGCATTATCAAACCGTAACGATGATCCAGCAACGGCAAGCCGCCCATGGGATAAAGATCGTGACGGCTTTGTAATAGGCGAAGGTGCAGGTGTGTTGGTGCTTGAAGAGTATGAAAGTGCAAAAAAACGTGGCGCACGTATCTATTGTGAACTTGTTGGCTACGGCATGAGCGCTGATGCTTACCACATGACCTCACCCAGCATGGATGGTCCGCGTCGCTCAGTGCTTAATGCACTTAAAAATGCAGGTGTAAATCCAGATGAAGTGCAGTTTGTGAATGCCCACGGCACATCTACGCCTCTGGGTGATGCTAATGAAACCAATGCGATAAAAGCTGCGTTTGGTGATCATGCATATAAACTAGTTGTAAACTCAACTAAGTCGATGACAGGCCACTTGCTAGGCGGTGCAGGCGGCTTAGAATCAGTGTTTACCGTGCTATCTATCTATAATCAAATTTCACCACCTACGATTAATATTTTCAATCAAGATCCTGACTGTGATTTAGATTATTGTGCTAATACTGCACGTGACATGAAAATTGACATCGCATTAAAAAATAACTTTGGTTTTGGCGGCACTAATGGTAGTTTAGTGTTCAAAAAAATATAAGAATATTAAAAAAAATCATCATGGTAACGATATAAGTTAACGTAGTTTATACAGTGAGATTTAGATTAATGCCATGACAGTTTTAAGTAACTTCCTTGTAAATGGTCAACATCAATTAATTTCGCCACTAGACCGAGGTTTTTCTTATGGAGATGGCGTATTTCGTACCTTTGCGATTTGCTTAGGCAACAATAAATCAGCGCATATTTGGTCTATTAATTATCAAAAATTAGTAGCAGATTGCAACGTACTAGGCATCGTTTGTCCAAGCGCAGCTCTTTTGTTTGACGAGATTAGTCAATTACTTGCAATAGATGAGTTGGCAGTAATTAAAATTATTATCACGAGAGGTGAGAGTGCTCGTGGCTATGCGCCGCCAGCTATAGCCGTGCCAAATCGTGTTGTCATTAAATCTGCTTTGCCTAATTATCCAGCACAAAACATGATTGAAGGTATTACATTAAGAGTGTGTGATATCTCATTGCCATATCAGCCTAAATTAGCTGGTATAAAGCATCTTAATAAATTAGAAAACGTGCTGGCAAAAATGGAGTTGCAAGATAGCCGAATAGCAGATGGCATACTGCTAGATACTATGGGCTATGTGATTGAATGCACGTCCAGTAATATATTTATTCGGCTAGCTAATACTTTAATTACGCCAGATTTAAACCAGTGCGGAGTAGCGGGCGTTACTCGTCAGCGTATTATTGAGTTAGCACCTCGCTTAAACTTGACTATTAAAGTGCAAAAAATAACGTTAAAAGATTTATTGCAAGCAGATGAAGTATTGATTTGTAATAGTTTAATTGGTGCCTGGCAAGTAATTAAATTACAAGACAAAACTTGGATAATGCAAAATACAGCCAGTCAATTAAGGGTACTTTTAGAAGCATAATGCATTTGATTAAAAAAATATTATGGTTAGGATTACTTCTCACAGCAGTCTTTGTTTTAGTTCTTACCTATTACGCCCGTACATCCCTCAAGCTACAGCCAGATAGCCAAGATATTGAAATTGCACCTAAAAGTAGCTTAAAGAGTGTGGCTGATCAATTAGTTAAGCAAGGCGTACTTAGTGAACCATGGCGATTTATTCTATTAGCTCGCGTGTTACATAAATCGGCTTACTTGCAGGCTGGCAATTACACACTCAATAAAAATATAACCCCTTACCAGCTATTGTTATCACTTAATCACGGTAAAACGGTACAAGGTGGCATTACCTTTATTGAAGGACGCACATTTTCACAAATGCGTGAACGCCTTGTTAAAAATGAGGCACTTAAGCACACGATTACCCAGCTATCTGACCAAGAAGTCTTGACACTCATCGGCGCAACAGAAACGCATCCGGAGGGTTTATTTTTCCCTGATACATATTACTTTGACCGTAATACCGAAGATATTGCCGTACTAAAAAAAGCTTATATTGCCATGCAAAGCAAGCTAGATAAGGCTTGGGATGACAGAGCCAGTGAAGGAATCAATGGTGCATCATCTTTGCCCTATAAAAATAGTTATGAGGCATTGATTATGGCTTCAATCATTGAAAAAGAAACCGGCAAAGCCAGCGAGCGCCCACAAATTGCGGGTGTATTTTTAAATCGTTTAAGATTTGGTATGCGTTTGCAAACTGACCCAACTGTAATCTATGGCTTGGGGGATCAGTTTGATGGTAATTTGCGACGCAATGATTTAATTAGAGATACGGTTTACAATACTTATACACGTGCAGGGCTACCACCAACACCCATT
>JAYVFU010000240.1:0-7987 GCA_043772865.1 Methylophilaceae bacterium | reverse complement strand
AAAGCCTAAGCTACGATAGCTTGAAACTACAAATTAAAGGTGATATTTTGTTCCAGAAAGCGCAAGCTAAGTATGCAGAGCTTGCTGAAGACTTTAGTAATAAAGCGTATGAAAACTCAGGTAGTTTAGATCCAGTGGCAAAAGCTTTTAATTTGCAGCTAGAAACTAGCCCGTGGATGAGTCGAGATGATTTGTCTAAATTCTTTAAAAATGAGCGTTTAATGGGTTTGGTTTTTTCAAATGAGGTATTAAATGAAAAACACAATACTGAGGCTCTTGAAGTTTCACCTAACAACTTGGTATCTGCACGTGTGTTAGATTACAAGCTATCAGCGCCGCGTACTTTTGATGAGGTGAAGAGTGGTATCGAAGGCGTACTTAAATTAGAGCAGGCAGCTAAACTAGCCAAGCAAAAAGGCGAGTCTGCTCTGGCTAATTTAAATCAAGGTAAACCCATGGCTGATTTAGACTGGATTACGCCAGTGACAATCGATAGAAAAAATGCCCAAGGTCTAAGCGATGGTGTGATGCAGCGTGCATTCAAAATTAATCCTACTAAGTTGCCTGCCTACATTGGTTTTGAAGATGCTAATAAAGGTTATGTATTAGTTAAATTGAATGCTGTACATGATGACGCTGTAAACAAAGAAGCAAACAAAGAAGCTGAAGTTACTTTAAAATCAGCAATTGAAACGGAATATATGGCGGCTTATGGTAATTCACTAAAAGCGAAAAGTGATATTACAGTTAATCGAAAATTACTTGAAGCTAAGTCACAAAATTAGTTAGATTAGTATGAGTTTTAAAAGGCGGGTAATCAGTACATTATTGGCTGATTGCCCGCCTTTTTATTTTGTGGGGGTTAATAATTTTTTTAAGCTAATTACCTACAATTTTAAATGTATTTGTATCAGGATTATGGCTAGGTTGGTAGCGTTCTAAAATACGCTGATAGCTACGAATCGATTCTACAAATATTACTGGCGCACCCCCACTGGCATAGCCGTATTTAACTGTAGTGTAGTAATCTGGATTATTTAGCATGACCAGTGTTTTTTTAATATCAGCCCAGCTATTGGGATTTAAATGCAATCTTTTAGCTAGTACGCGTGCATCTTCAACATGCGCATATCCAATATTGTAGGCGGCTAATGCCATATAGGTCCGATCTGGTTCAACAATTTGACTTGATATGGTTTCTTTGAGCTTCATGACATATTTAGCTCCAGCGGGTATGCTTTGCTTGGGGTCTAGCCTATCTGTTACACCCATCAAATCAGCAGTATCCTCGGTTAACATCATAAGGCCACGCACATTAGTGGGAGAGGTATTGTAAGTATCCCAGTGCGACTCTTGGTAGCTGATTGCAGCGAGCAAACGCCAGTCTAAATCAGTAATTTCTTGAGCATGTTTAAATAACCTAACGTACTTTGGTAACAGTGTATTGCTGCGACTTAAAAATGCCTTGACATCTACTGGGTCCAAACGCTTTGCATTACCTAAATAGCGGTCTAATACATTCCGTAATGTGCCATCTTTTTGGATGCGAACGAAAAATGCATCTACTTTTTTTGCTAATTCGATCTTTTCATCATAGTGATTAATTTTTTGCCCAGTTTGATTAATCAATGTTTTGAATTTAGATAGTTTTGGTAAAGCCCATGCAATTTTTTCTGGTTCGCCAAATGGCATGGCAACTTCTAAATTTGGATAGTAATTTTGTAAAATAGAAATTAAGTGGCTATCTGCAACAGTATATTCAATATCACCACTAGCAACGGCTTCGATGAGTTGCTCGGTGTTTACATTTGGGCGTTCTTCCCACTCTAACTCGGGCTTTGTTTTTTTTAATATTCTCAGCCGTTCAGCAAAGCTTGTACTTGCAGGTACAACGAGTGATGTGCCAGTTAAATCTAATAAATTTTTTGTTGGTCTTGCATTGGCTTCTTTGTTGTAAATTAACTCTTGCTGAATAGTGAGGTAAGGTTTAGTAAAAGTTACAATTTTTTCACGTGTGGCAGTAATACTTAAGTCTGATGCGGCAATGTCTGCTTGGCCGTTCTGAAGCGCTGGCAATACTTGACTAATGTTATTAACTACCAAAAACTTGGCTTGATAAGCAGCCCCTAAACTTTTTACAAATAATATGGCTAAATCGTGCTCAATGCCCGCTATTTCTTTCTCACCATTATAATAATAAGTAGTTGGGCTATTTAGAGTGACAAAAGTAATGGTGTAAGGGTCTTTAGGCTCAAGTATCGGTTTTGAAGGGGCTGGATTATTACAGCTAGACATGAGCCCACTCAATGCAACCAAGCTTATTATGGTGCGTTTTCGGTTAAAATATTGGATCAAGTTGTTGCTGAATTGCAGCTGAACAAATTTTAAAAAAAAGTGTGATTTCAACATAGTTGTAGGCTTTCTAAATTAGTTCCTACTAATGTCTGACCTCAATTTTTCCGTTATCAGCAATCAATATGGTGTGGGCTAAACCAGAAAAAATACCGTGTTCAACTACGCCAGGTATGTTATTGATGAGTTGATTAAGTTCCCTGTGATGAAGCGCATCACTAAACGACATATCTAAAATTAAGCTGCCGTAGCTGCTGATACTTAAGCCGTCTTTTGCAACATTTGGGCGCAGATCGCCATAAGCACCCGCTATTTCTAAACTAAGTTTCGCTGCTTTCCAAGCAGTGGGCATGACCTCAATTGGGATAGAAAAATTTTGACCAATGCGATTTACTAATTTAGATTTATCTGCAACCACAATGAATTGTTTTGCTGCTTTGGCTAATAATTTCTCTTTAACCAAATCATAACCTCGACCCTTAAGCAACGCCATATCTGGGGTTATTTCATCTGCACCATCAATATATAAATCTATCGCGCTGATAGACTCAAGCGCTACTAAATTTAAACCCAAGCTTTGTGCTTTCATACCACTAATCACCGAACTTGCTACCGTAGTAACTTGTAAGCTTTCTTCAGTTTGGCGACGTGCTAATTCTTCAATAAAATAATTTGCCGTAGAACCAGTACCTAAACCTACCAGCATGCCATTTTCCACAAACTGGGCAGCATATATCGCTACTAATTGTTTATCATTCATGTTGCTTCCCCATGCTAACTGAAACTTGGCTAATTTATTGATTAGCTTTTTAGTTGATTATTTATTAGACGTTTTTGTAGCAATAATAATGTGTTTGAGATTTTTATTTTAGCCAGCAGTTATAATACTACTTTATCAATTTATTTTGCGTTCAAACTAGCGCTAATCTGCATTAGGCTATTTAACTAAATTATGCAATTAAAAAGTCCCACACTGACTCACCCCACTCGTGTTCAAATACATTCATCTGGTTTTGATAGCTTGCAATTAGCCAATCTTGCGCTAGATTTACAGGCAAAAAAAAGTGGTGGAATAAATCCTTTAGTTATCATTACTGCTAGCGCCTTTGAGGCACAACGCCTGCTTGAAGAGTTGCCTTGGTTTGCGCCTAGTTTAAGCGTACATTTATTACCAGATTGGGAAACGCTACCCTATGATCATTTCTCCCCACACCCTGATTTAATCTCAGAACGTTTAGCCACACTTTATCAAATCTCGCAAAACACTTGCGATGTGATTATTGTGCCAATCGGTACCGCACTGATTCGTTTGCCAGCACAGTCTTATTTGGCGGCGCACAGCTTTATGCTAAAAAAGGGGCAAAAGTTAGATTTAGAAGCTTTACGACTTCAGTGTGCGCAAGCCGGTTATCATCATGTTAGCCAGGTTATTAGCCCTGGTGAGTTCAGTGTACGCGGTGGTTTAATCGACTTATTCCCCATGGGTGGAGTGTTGCCTTATAGGCTAGATTTATTTGATGATGAGATTGAATCTATACGCACGTTTGATATAGACACACAACGTAGTTTGTATCCAGTACCAGAGATTAGGTTATTACCTGCCCGCGAGTTTCCTTTAGACGATGCAGGCATCGCGCGCTTCCGTAGTAATTTCCGTGAGATTTTTGAGGGCGATCCATCACGCGCAAAAATTTACAAGGATGTGAGTAAGGGTGTTGCGACTGGTGGTATTGAATGGTATTTGCCGTTATTTTTTGAGCAAACAGCAACACTGCTAGATTATCTGCCAAAAAATGCCATGTTGTGTTTACATGGTAATTTAGATTGGGCAAGCCAAAGCTTTTGGCGCGAGGCGCAATCGCGCTATCGTTTATTGGCACACGATGTAGAGCGCCCGATTATTGCGCCAGAATTATTGTTGATTAAAGCTGATGATTTTTTTAAAAGTACCCGCCAGTTTGCAATATTGAACTTAAACATTGAAACGCAAGTAGATAATTCAGTTTATGCGGCTAATCACAGTGCGGAAGAACTAGCATACACGCTGCCACCAAAATTATCAGGCTTACCAGCCCTTGATATTGAGCGCCGTGCAGAGCAACCACTACACAAGTTGCAGGCATTTATTGCATCTAGCAAGCAGCGTATATTAATTGCGGCAGAAAGCTTAGGCCGCCGTGAAACCATGCTGCAATTGTTTGCCGAACATGGGCTTAATATTTCTGTTTGCGAGACTTGGGCTGAGTTCCAGAAAAGTGATGAGCGCATAATGCTCGGCGTTTCCACTTTGCATGCAGGTTTTTTAACGGCAAATTTAAAGCCTGTATCAGCTAATTTTGCCATTATTACAGAGGCTGAGCTTTATGCAGCTACTGTGCGCCAGCAAAGGCGACGCGAAAAAGAAAAAACACGTAATACCGAAGGCATGCTCAAAGACTTATCTGAGCTGCGTGAAAATGACCCCGTCGTACATGAGCAACATGGGGTGGGGCGCTATAGAGGGTTGTTTAACTTCGATTTTGGCGAAGGTGAAACGGAGTTTTTACTTTTGGAATATTATGGTGACGATAAGCTTTATGTGCCAGTTTCGCAATTATTTCTAATCTCCCGCTATTCAGGTGGGCCGCCAGAATCAGCCCCATTACATCGTTTAGGTTCTGGACATTGGGAAAAAGCGAAGAAAAAAGCGCTTAAACAAATTCGCGATACAGCAGCAGAGTTGTTGAATTTATATGCCCAACGAGCCGCCCGTAAAGGCCATGCATTCAAGTTAAGCTTGCAGGATTATGAAGCGTTTTGTGAAGGCTTTCCATTTGAGGAAACACCTGATCAACTTGAAGCGATTGAGAATGTCATTAAAGATATGCAATCTGGTCGCCCTATGGATAGGCTGGTGTGTGGTGATGTGGGCTTTGGTAAAACCGAAGTCGCCCTACGCGCCGCATTTGTGGCTGTAATGGGCGGCAGGCAAGTGGCTGTACTTGTACCAACCACATTATTAGCTGAACAACATTACAACACTTTTACTGATCGCTTTGCCGAGTGGCCCATTAAAATCGCTGAGATTTCCCGCTTTAGAACCGCTAAAGAACAAGCTGAAGCGCTAAAAGGATTAGAAGAAGGCAAGATTGATATTATTATTGGCACGCATCGATTGATTCAAAAAGATGTAAAGTTTAAAAATTTAGGCTTATCTATTTTAGATGAAGAACACCGTTTTGGTGTGCGCCAAAAAGAGCAATTAAAAGCGTTGCGGGCAGAGGTGGATGTACTAACGCTAACTGCCACGCCAATACCGCGCACTTTGAGCATGGCGATGGAAGGTTTGCGTGAGTTTTCCGTGATTTCAACACCCCCACAAAAACGTTTAAGTATTAAAACATTCCATACGGATTATTCCGAAGGCATTATTCGTGAAGCCGTTACCCGTGAATTTAAACGCGGTGGCCAAGTTTATTTCTTGCATAATGAAGTCGATACCATTCACAGTATGCGTGAGAAATTAGAACGTATTTTGCCAGAAGCACGCATTGCCATTGCGCATGGTCAGCTGCGCGAACGTGAGTTAGAGCATGTGATGCGCGACTTCTATCATCAGCGTTCTAATCTATTATTGTGTACCACGATTATTGAAACGGGTATTGACGTGCCCACCGCCAATACTATCATTATGAACAAGGCCGATATGTTTGGCTTGGCACAGTTGCATCAATTACGTGGGCGAGTAGGGCGTAGTCATCACCAAGCTTATGCTTATTTGCTTACTGACCCAGATCGAAAAATCACGGCACAAGCTAAAAAACGTCTAGATGCCATTCAATTATTGGAAGACTTAGGTGCTGGCTTTCATTTGGCAATGCACGATTTAGAGATTCGTGGAGCGGGTGAGTTGTTAGGTGATAGCCAAAGCGGTGAAATGCAAGAAATTGGGTTTACGCTGTATGCTGATATGCTTAGTCATGCGGTAAAACAACTTAAAGCAGGTAAAGAGCCTGATTTAAACTCACCACTAGGTGTGACTACAGAAATCAATCTGCACACCCCAGCTTTACTAACCAACGACTACTGCCCAGATGTGCATGAGCGTTTGGTGCTATATAAGCGCCTTGCTAATTGCACCGATGATGACCAGCTAGATAGCATGCAGGAGGAGCTAATAGACCGCTTTGGATTATTGCCAGAGCAGGGTGAAGCATTGTTGGCTTGCCATAGGCTACGTATAGCGGCTAAACCATTAGGCATTAACAAAATTGATGCCAGTGATAGTGCTATTCAGTTACACTTTAACCAAAATACCGAATTAGACCCAACAAAGCTCATTGCCTTGCTGCAACGCGATAGAAGGTGCCGTATGAACGGGCCCGATAAGCTCAGAATTACCGTGCAATATCATGATGTACAAGCGCGTGTGGATTTTATAAAGATTCTGCTAAAAGAGTTTAGCTGATTGAGCTAGCGTCACTTAAATGTGCTAATTAATTTGAATTAAATTTTTTTGAAAGTAAATAATGATAGAAAAAATAATTGCTGCGATGAGTGTTTGGATACTCAGTGTCATCTCCAGTATGGGTTATGGCGGCGTCGTATTACTGATGGCTATTGAATCTGCCTGCATACCTTTACCGTCAGAAATCATTATGCCATTTGCAGGTTTTTTAGTTTTTAAAGGTGAAATGACCTTATGGGGTGTGGCACTGGCTGGCGCAATTGGCTGTGTAGTTGGGAGTATACCTGCCTATTATTTAGGCATGTATGGCGGTAGACCGCTGGTAGAAAAATATGGTAAATGGGTGCTGATTTCACCTAAAGATTTAGATTGGGCAGATAACGCTTTTGCAAAGTATGGCGAAATTATTATTTTTGTAGGCCGCATGTTACCTGCTGTACGCACATTTATTGCTTTTCCCGCTGGTGTAGCAAAAATGAATATGACTAAATTTATCATCTACACCTTTGTAGGTTCACTACTGTGGTGCTGGCTTTTGGCTTACGCAGGTATGAAGTTTGGCCAACATTGGCAAGATTTAAAAGTGTATTTTCACGAGTTTCATTATGTGATTATCGCTTTGGGCGTTATCTTTGTTGTGTGGTATGTACGTAGGCATTTTAAACACGCACATTGATTGGAGTAGCTACATCTAAGTGCTAGATGCAGCCGTTAATGCCCAGCTTCATTAATGCGATAACTTAATTTTTCAATAATTAACGACCATTTAGGATGCTGATGTGAATAACCCGCAATAAAATCTATGGTGATACGACCTTTTATAATGTTTTTCCAATATTTTTGAAAAAATTTAAACTGGTAAAAACCAAAAACACCCCAGCGAATAAATAACAAACTGGCATTGTTAGGGCAAGGTTTTAATTCATAAGACTTATCTTCAATTTGACCGTGCTTGTAACGAATAAGTAAGCGCGGATCTCTTTTTTGTTTACGCAGTTTTAATCCAATTAAAATAATACTAAACGCGTGTTTCACGCCGTCGATTATTGAGCGATTTTCCCAAGTGTGACTAATGTCGCAAAAAATCGTGCCAATTCTATCAATACCACGAAATAACTTTCTTGCAATTTGAAGGGGTATTGAATAAACGGTGACATCACGCTCTATTAAGCCTAAAAAGCCAATTTT
>JAYVFU010000239.1:0-7995 GCA_043772865.1 Methylophilaceae bacterium | reverse complement strand
GTGATCGCTGCTGTTAATGTGGTCTTTCCGTGATCTACGTGGCCTATCGTGCCTACGTTGACGTGCGGCTTGGTCCGTTCGAATTTACCTTTTGCCATGATACTTTCCTTAAATTTATGTACTTAAATAACTAAATATTACTTCTTATTCATGATGGCATCTGCCACGTTTCTTGGTGCTTCTGTGTAATGTTTGAATTCCATGCTGTAACTAGCGCGACCTTGTGACAATGAACGCACAACAGTTGAATAACCAAACATTTCAGCTAAGGGCACTTCAGCACGAATGACTTTACCAGATGCTGTATCTTCCATACCTTGAATCATACCGCGACGTGAAGATAAATCGCCCATCACATCACCCATATAATCTTCAGGCGTTTCAACTTCTACCGCCATCATAGGTTCGAGCAATACTGGGTCAGCCTTACGCATACCATCCTTAAAACCAATAGATGCAGCCATTTTGAACGCGTTTTCATTTGAGTCGACGTCATGGTATGAACCATCAAATAATGTCACTTTAACGTCAACTACTGGGAAACCAGCTAAAATGCCAGATGGAATCGTTTCGCGCAAGCCTTTTTCAACTGCAGGAATAAACTCGCGCGGCACTGTTCCACCTTTAATATTGTCAATAAATTCAAAGCCTTTACCTTGCTCGTTAGGCTCCATAATTAGCCACACGTGACCATATTGACCTTTACCACCAGATTGCTTAACGAACTTACCTTCTACTTCAACTTTTTTCTTGATTGCTTCACGATAAGCCACTTGTGGAGCACCGACGTTAGCTTCAACACCAAACTCACGCTTCATACGATCCACTAAAATTTCTAAGTGCAACTCACCCATACCAGAAATAATAGTTTGGTTAGTTTCTTCATCCGTTTTAACGCGGAAGGATGGATCTTCTTGTGCCAAGCGATTTAAAGCAACACCCATTTTTTCTTGATCGGCTTTAGTTTTTGGCTCAACGGCCACGTGAATTACTGGCTCAGGGAATATCATGCGCTCTAAAATAATTTCAGACCCTACCGCACACAATGTATCACCAGTGGTCGCTTCTTTAAGACCTACCGCTGCAGCAATATCACCGGCACGCACTTCTTCTAAAGGAACACGGTTGTTAGCATGCATCTGTACGATACGACCAATACGCTCTTTTTTACCTTTAATCGGGTTATAAACTGAATCACCAGCATTAATAACACCCGAGTAAACACGGAAGAAAATTAATTGACCTACAAATGGATCGGTCATGATTTTAAATGCTAATGCTGAGAATTTCTCATCATCGGATGCCTGCAAGAATATTTCATTACCATCTTCATCTTCAGCACGAGTAGGAGGAATGTCCGTAGGCGCTGGCATTAATTCAATAACTTTATCCAACATGGCTTGCACGCCTTTGTTTTTAAAAGCAGAACCACACATCATTGGTACAATTTCTGAAGCAATTGTGCGCGTACGTAGACCCAACATAACATCCTCTTCAGATAGATCACCATCTTCAAGGTATTTATTCATTAACTCTTCATTGGCTTCAGCCGCAGCTTCCACCATATTTTCACGCCATTTGTCGCATTCAGCTTTTAAATCAGCAGGGATTTCCCGATAATCAAACTTCATGCCTTGAGATGCTTCATCCCAATAAATTGCTTTCATCTTGATTAAATCGATAACGCCTTCAAACTTCTCTTCTGCACCAATTGGCACTTGTAAAGGAATAGGATTGGCTTTTAGACGTGCACGCATTTGATCGTACACTTTAAAGAAGTTAGCACCAGCACGGTCCATTTTATTTACGAACGCTAAACGTGGCACTTTATATTTATTTGCTTGGCGCCATACGGTTTCCGACTGAGGCTGAACACCACCCACAGCACAGTACACCATACACGCACCATCTAGCACACGCATTGAACGCTCTACTTCAATGGTGAAGTCGACGTGGCCTGGAGTATCAATAATATTAATACGGTGCTGTTCAAACTGGCCAGCCATACCTTTCCAGAAACAAGTGGTTGCTGCAGAAGTAATGGTAATACCGCGCTCTTGCTCTTGCTCCATCCAGTCCATTGTTGCGGCGCCATCATGCACCTCACCAATTTTATGGTTTACACCAGTGTAAAAAAGAATACGCTCAGTGGTTGTAGTTTTACCTGCATCAATATGCGCAGAAATACCGATATTACGATAACGATTAATAGGGGTTTGACGAGCCACGGTTATTACCTTTACTTATATTCTTAAAGAGCATTTTGCTAAAAATTTAGACTATTTTAATTCAGCCTGTTGCTGACCAATGCTTACCATCAACAAAGCAATAATGTCAGCTTAATATTAAGCTGACATTACATAGATATTAAAATCTAAAATGTGAGAACGCTTTGTTAGCTTCTGCCATACGATGAACTTCTTCACGTTTTTTCATTGCTGAACCGCGACTCTCCGAAGCTTCTAACAACTCTGCAGCCAAACGCAAGCCCATTGATTTTTCACCACGCTTACGCGCCGCATCACGCATCCAGCGCATAGCCAAAGCACTACGACGACTTGGGCGAACTTCAACTGGCACTTGATAGTTAGCACCACCAACACGGCGTGATTTAACTTCCACCATTGGACGTAAGTTTGTCAAGGCTAAAGTAAACACTTCTAGTGCATCTTTACCGCTTTTTGCAGTAATTTGATCAAACGCACCGTATAAAATACGTTCTGCAACTGATTTTTTACCACCAGTCATCAGTACGTTCACAAATTTAGACACTTCAGTACTACCAAATTTTGGATCTGGAAGAATGTGGCGCTTGGGGACTTCTCTACGTCTTGGCATACTATTTCTCTATTCTGATTGTTTTAGCAAGCGATTACATTTGCAAGGCTTAAATTATTAAGCCGCTATATTAAAAATTAAACTGAATTAATTACTTAATTCTGAATTACTTAGCTTTAGCTGCTTTAGGGCGTTTAGCACCGTATTTAGAACGTGATTGTTTACGATCTTTAACACCTGCTGTATCCAAACTACCGCGTACCATATGGTAACGCACACCTGGCAAATCTTTTACACGACCACCGCGCAACAACACTACGCTATGCTCTTGCAAATTATGACCTTCACCGCCGATGTAGCTAATGACTTCATAACCATTGGTTAAACGCACTTTTGCAACTTTACGCAATGCAGAGTTTGGTTTTTTTGGTGTTGTAGTATAAACACGCGTACAAACACCACGTTTTTGTGGGCAAGCTTCAAGTGCTGGCACTTTGCTTTTTGTAACCACTTTTTCGCGTGGTTTACGTACTAATTGATTGATGGTTGGCATTGCCTATTCCCTATAATTTTAACTGGCGCTAATCATTCTGAATATTCAAAATTACACATCTAACTTATGAATATAATAGAAAAATTGCAAGATGAGGGTATCCCCATCCCGAAAAACATAGCATTCTATTTTGCGACCGACTTATTGTCAACACAAACTTAGAATTAACTCATTAATTAATATTGCTTTATCAATGAGTTAATTCATTTTTTTGTTTTACAGCTTTTCTTACATTTACAACTAACTATTCCATTTACAACTGACTATTCAGCAGAAGCTTCAATGTTCACAGTTTCCACTACCTGATCTACATCCGTAAACATTGCTTCTGCAGCGGCTTTAGCTTCATTTACTTCAGTTTGTGCTACTTTTGAATTTCCCGCTGCTATACCTGCTGCTTTACGTTTACGTGATTCGTGATAAGCCAAACCTGTACCTGCAGGAATTAAACGCCCTACAATCACGTTTTCTTTCAAGCCACGTAATTCATCACGCTTACCAAGAATTGCTGCCTCGGTTAATACACGTGTTGTTTCTTGGAACGATGCCGCTGAAATGAATGAATCAGTGGACAATGATGCTTTAGTAATACCTAACAACACGTATTCAAATGTGGCTGGACGTTTATCTTGTGCAATTACTTTTTCGTTTTCTGCCAATAAATCAGCACGCTCCACTTGCTCACCCATAATGAATGAAGTGTCGCCAGAATCAGTGACGCGCACGCGACGTAACATTTGACGCACAATTACTTCAATATGTTTATCATTGATTTTAACGCCTTGTAAACGATATACATCTTGTACTTCATCAATGATGTAACGCGCTAATGATTCGCGACCTTGTAAACGTAAAATATCTTGTGGATCGGCTGGGCCGTCTACAATACTTTCACCTTTAGTCACTACTTGACCATCATGCGCGGTTACATGTTTATCTTTAGGAATCAAAAACTCGCTAGCAATGCCATCTAAATCAGTAATCACTAAACGTTGTTTACCTTTAGTATCTTTACCAAATGAGATAGTACCTGTCTCTTCAGCCAACATACCTGCATCTTTAGGTGAGCGTGCTTCGAACAACTCCGCTACGCGTGGTAGACCACCGGTAATATCACGTGTTTTAGATGACTCTTGAGGAATACGCGCCATGACTTCACCAACGCCTACTTCTTGACCATCTTTCACTGTAATAATGCAACCCAACTGGAATGTCACGTTTACTGACAATTCACTACCAGTAATTTTTACTTCAACGCCGTTAACATCTAGCAATTTAACTTGTGGGCGCAAACCTTTAGTTTGACCTGCACGTTGCTTAGGATCAATAACCACGAGTGATGACAAACCTGTGACGTCATCGACTTGTTTAGCAACCGTTATACCTTCTTCAACGTTTTCAAATTTAATGAAACCGGCATATTCCGTAATAATTGGACGAGTATGTGGATCCCAAGTGGCTAATACTTGACCAGCTTTAACTACTTTGCCATCGGTCACAGTTAACGTCGCACCATATGGCACTTTATGACGTTCACGCTCACGGCCGTTATCTTCCAAAATAATCACCTCACCATTACGTGAAATAACCACTTGCTCATTACGTGCATTTGTTACATAACGCATCGTAGAGGTGAAATTCAATACGCCGTTAGATTTACTCTCAACTGAGCTCACAGAAGCTGTACGCGATACCGCGCCACCGATGTGGAAGGTACGCATCGTTAACTGTGTACCAGGTTCGCCGATTGATTGCGCTGCAATCACGCCAACCGCTTCACCCATGCTAATGAGCTTGCCGCGACCTAGGTCACGACCATAACATGCGGCACAAATACCGTAGCGTGTATCGCAAGTAAGGGCTGTACGCACTTTGACTTCATCAATACCAAGCGCATCAATGTGTTCAACTTCATCTTCACCTAACAAGGTACCTGCTGGGTAAATCACTACTTGAGTTTCTGGGTTAATCACGTCTAATGCAGCTGTACGACCTAAGATACGGTCGTGTAATGGCTCTACAACTTCGCCACCTTTAACCAGCGCTTTAGTCACTAAACCATCTGAAGTACCGCAATCAAGCTCGGTCACTACTAAATCTTGCGTTACATCGACTAAACGACGTGTCAAATAGCCAGAGTTAGCTGTTTTCAATGCCGTATCTGCCAAACCTTTACGTGCACCATGCGTTGAAATAAAGTATTGCAACACGTTTAGACCATCACGGAAGTTAGCGGTAATCGGCGTTTCAATAATAGAACCATCCGGTTTCGCCATTAAACCACGCATACCTGCTAGCTGACGAATTTGGGCTGCAGAACCACGCGCACCAGAGTCAGCCATCATGTAAATCGCATTAAACGATTCTTGACGTAAACCTTTACCATTTGCATCTTTAGCTTGAGTGCCATCTGCATTCAATACCGCTTCTTCACGAAGCTGTTTCATCATCGCATCAGCAATTTTGTCACCTGCACGACCCCAAATATCCACCACTTTATTGTAGCGTTCACCTTGAGTCACTAGGCCTGAAACATATTGATCTTCGATTTCTTTCACTTCTGATTCAGCAGAAGCAAGTAACTGTGCCTTTTCTGGCGGCACTAACATATCATTAATACTAATTGATATACCTGCACGCGTTGCATAGGTGTAACCCATGGTCATGAGTTTATCAGCCAAAATCACTGTTTCGCGGATGCCTACTTTACGGAAGCCAGCATTGATTAATTTAGAGATTTCTTTCTTCTTCAATGCGCGATCAATCACGCTAAACGGCAAACCAGCTGGCAAGATTTCTGACAATAACGCACGACCTACTGTAGTTTCGTAACGTGTAGTTTTTTCAGTTTTTGTGCCGTCTAAAGCTAAATCGTATTCTTTAATACGTACTGTGATTTTTGCTTGAATATCAATCAAACCGCCGTCATACACACGTTGTACTTCAGCGACATCAGCAAAGCGCATACCATCACCACGGGCATTGATGCGCTCACGCGTCATGTAGTAAAGACCCAACACGATATCTTGTGAAGGCACAATAATTGGCTCACCGTTTGCGGGTGACAATACGTTGTTTGAAGCCAACATTAAAGTACGTGCTTCCATTTGCGCTTCTAAGCTTAATGGAACGTGAACCGCCATTTGGTCACCATCGAAGTCGGCGTTAAATGCCGCGCAAACGAGTGGATGCAATTGAATCGCTTTACCTTCAATGAGCATAGGCTCAAACGCTTGAATACCTAAACGGTGAAGCGTTGGCGCACGGTTTAGCAACACTGGATGCTCGCGAATGACGTCTTCTAAGATGTCCCAAACTTCTGGACCTTCTTCTTCTACTTTTTTCTTGGCTGCTTTAATGGTTGTTGCTAAACCTAGTACTTCCAATTTATGGAAAATAAATGGTTTGAACAATTCTAAAGCCATTTTCTTCGGCAAACCGCATTGATGCAATTTCAATTGTGGACCCACCACAATGACTGAGCGACCTGAGTAATCCACTCGTTTACCCAATAAGTTTTGACGGAAACGACCGCCTTTACCTTTAATCATGTCAGCCAATGATTTTAATGGACGCTTGTTAGCACCCGTCATCACTTTACCGCGACGACCATTGTCTAGCAGTGAATCCACTGCTTCTTGCAACATACGTTTTTCGTTACGCACGATGATTTCTGGTGCTTTTAACTCTAACAAACGTTTTAAACGGTTGTTACGGTTAATCACGCGACGATATAAATCGTTTAAGTCAGACGTTGCAAAACGACCACCATCCAATGGTACCAATGGACGTAGTTCTGGCGGCAGTACTGGCAAGATTTCAAGAATCATCCACTCTGGTTTAATGCCAGATTTCTGGAATGCTTCTAATACTTTTAAGCGTTTAGCGATTTTTTTGATTTTAGCTTCAGAACCCGTTTCGCCTAAATCACGACGTAATTTTTCAATTTCATTAGCAATATTCATTGTGCGCAATAATTCACGCACCGCTTCAGCACCCATTACCGCATTGAATTCATCACCGTATTCTTCAACTTTAGCTAAATAGTCGTCTTCCGTTAACAATTGACCACGTGTAAGTGGTGTCATGCCTGGATCAATTACAATAAATGCTTCAAAGTACAATACGCGCTCAATATCGCGTAATGCGATATCCAAAACCATACCTAAACGGCTTGGTAATGATTTTAAGAACCAGATATGCGCAACTGGTGATGCTAGGTCGATATGACCCATACGCTCACGACGTACTTTAGATAAAGTGACCTCAACACCACATTTTTCACAAATCACACCACGATGTTTTAAGCGTTTGTATTTACCGCACAAGCACTCGTAATCTTTTATTGGGCCAAAGATTTTTGAGCAAAACAAGCCGTCACGTTCCGGCTTGAAAGTACGGTAATTAATAGTTTCTGGCTTTTTTACTTCACCATAAGACCAAGAACGGATTTTTTCAGGTGAAGCCAACGCAATTTTAATCGCGTCAAACTCTTCCTCTTTGGTGGTCTGTTTAAATAAGTCTAATAGAGCTTTCATAGTAGTCTCCTTACAATGCGCCCACAGGGCGCATGTATTATTTAGTTACGGTCTAGGTCGATGTCGATAGCAAGTGAACGAATTTCTTTCACCAACACGTTAAATGACTCTGGCATACCAGCATCA
>JAYVFU010000238.1:0-2848 GCA_043772865.1 Methylophilaceae bacterium | reverse complement strand
GGCAAAGGCTGCAAAAATGGCAACACCAAAATAATCGCAATAAACGCATAACCTGCCTCATCTAAAGTATCTAGCGCCTCGCCTAAAGTGAGCGGTTTGTGCTTAGATTGCTCGGCAAATTGCTGCAAAGTTTTTACTAGCGTCGCGTAATCACACATAAAATAAACAATCCTTAAAAATTTGTATGATTATCGCCCAAATCATTGGGCACATGACGACATTTTATTGGGATTGTCACGCGCAACAGGCAAGGCAGAATTTAATAGTGCAGCGTTTTATACCTTATTTTTAACTTAAAACAACTAATTATATATAAAACAGATGCTCTGGGAGGCAATACCCATGCGGGTCGCAGGGCAATGGTTTTTAGCTACGATTAGCGTTTAACATAGGGGCGCCGCAAAGCGTCCCTCCTGATGGATGGGTTATAAAAGGCCGTATAGCATCAAAGCTCAATGTACTCAGTAACAACTTTAAAGTGCTATTTACCTTCCAGATCTGATATCCATATTGCAGATCGCGTTTGAAAGGAAAGCCGCTTCATCTTCACTTGAAACTTTTTTTAGGAATATTCTTCTCTCAATTTTATCTAGCACCATCAGCGGTGGTTCGCCTTCAATTGATCTATATCGTTCAAAAGTCATTCCCAATTCTTTTTGTAAGTAAATCCTTCTTCCAAAACTGCTTGAATTCTCGCATGGGTCTGCAGCGTATGTTTCAGTTGAAATTACTATTAAAATAGTAGCTAAAATGATTTTTTTCATTGTTTACCTTTAATTAAAATTAGACTCAATATAATTCGCGGTCAAATCCATTGCTTTTGCAAAAATTTTCAAAGAATGCACGGAACTCCATAGGGGATTGGTTTTGACCGATATAAGCAGATTCAACGAGGTCTTTTACATCTTGATTGATTTTTTTTGAGGGAGAGATTTTACGAAGCTCGCTCAGAGTTTGCTTCACACTTAATCCGTTATCACGCATTTTAGCCGCAAACTCCGCAAGCGTTCCCATCTTATTGCAGTACATTGCGGCAGTTGCATTGCTACTTATTGCCAGCATAGACAGCGATAGGAGAGTTTGAGTAATTACACGATTCATTATAATTCCTAACGTAAAGTTAACCAGCTCCGCGCTTTTGCGGAGTCCAAGTTGAATGTCGGGTTAGGCTTCAGGCAAGAAACTCAATACCACAACTTATAGACTTGTCCCCAAGTTTACTGTTGGATTGATGCCCGGATGGTTTCGATAAGACTACTAGCGTTATTCCAAAGAGTGCTACGTGCGCTCGGGCCATAAAGTGAATCTGGACCCGAAAAAAAAGAATTATCTTTTATCACAGGTAGATTGTATTTTCGTGTGATATTTGCAGTGTGCGGATATAATCCAAAAATAATGTGGTCGGCATTTAATTGCAAACTTGGGTTGCTGTTTGCGTCAATCAAATCGGCCCAAAGCGTTATGGAATCTTTGTAAATTTCAAGTAATTTATTCAGCTTGTCAATTGTGTCAGTTTCAAATAGGGTAGTGGCCTGACGTTCAATCATCGCTATTTCTGTAGCCAAATTGCTAACCAGCCCAGGGAAATTCGAGTACGAAACCCCTACGTTCGTGACCGCTGATATAGCAAGGGCAGAACGAAGTGCATTATCAAATTTTCTTTTTGACTTTGCTAAATATTCTGCGGCTTTGGCTTCATTATCACGCTTTGTGGTTTCAGCCTTAGCTTCCTCAGCGCGCTTGAATTCTATAGCCGCAGCTGTCATTCCTTCATCAACACGTCTAGCATCTTGTTGTTCGTAGCAGGCCAATCGCTTGGATTTATTTGATACATTCTTGCACTCTGTATCCACCTGCACCTGTTGTGCTATGGCTGGATAACCTGCGAGTGCCATAAAAACAAGCCCTGCAATATGAACCACCTTCTTCATTTTGTTTTCCCTTTGGTAAAACTTCTAACTCAATATCACACAGCCAAACGTTTGAGTTAAAGGGCTGGCTTTAGCCAGTCCCGCTTGATTGATGGGTTAGTCGGCGTATTCAGACTAGTTTGGTATATTGTTATTTGCACAATGACCAATAGCTGTTTGTATAAGGTTTTTTACAAATTCGAAAAATCGGTAATTCATACTCTCATTGAGTTTTATTGAATTAGCTGTAAATGTACAATTTTGTTTCAATCCAGAAACTCCTGATTCAGGCGATGACATTAATTGATCAAATTCATTGGCATAACGATTAGCTCTTCCGCCAGGCGCATGAGCACCTGTGTGCCTTATGTGTTTCCATGCTTTTAATTCTAATCTTTCATTCGTCCTAATCCATGTGTTGTTTTCGTTAAATCCGTGCTCGTCTAGTAATGCCCATATGTAAGCCAAACAAATTAGATTGCTTGCCTGATTTAGCTGAGATTGGATTTTTTTACTTGCCTCAGGGTGATTTGGGTAATGTACTTTGTTACTGTGAACTGTGCAGAGCCAACCAATCATATCGTTCTCGTCCATTAGTCTCTCATTTAATTTAAGCAGCTGATTGGTTTCAGTCTCATTATGCATATTTATTCCTTATTGTTGTGGTGCAGCACATGTATAAGCCTATCTTAATGTAGACTCTAAATAAAAACTTAATTTTTTATTTGGGCTGGTTGTTAAATTAACAATACATGCTATTTTCATTTAAAAATCAATTGCTAAGTTATTTTTATCTATCTAAATTCCAATAAACTAAAATAACAAACGCACCCTTTTAAATATCCAAATTACTTGCACCCAGCGCATTACTTTCAATAAAGGCGCGCCTTGGTTCTACGTTATCGCCCATTAGCGTGGTAAAGATTTCATCGGCGGCA
>JAYVFU010000237.1:0-2848 GCA_043772865.1 Methylophilaceae bacterium | reverse complement strand
TCCAATAAGACAAAGCCATCATACCGCCCACTAACAATACAATAATGACCTCAGAAATGCCTTCAAGGTATTCTTTGAAAATGAGTGCGCTTTCACTTACCGTAGAAGTATTACCCTCTTCCAGAATTTCTGTTTCTTGTTTTTTTGAAAGGACTTGGTGATCTAACTCTTTCTTTTTTTCATTATGCATCAACTTAAGTTCCGACTGATGCAAAGCCACAGCTGCAAAAAAAACGGCTAAAAATCCATAAGTATGTGCCATTAACGCGAGCCCATACACCACCCCTATGAGTCCCAGGCTTAAAAACTCATTTTTTAAGGTATTTTCAACGCTGTTACCACGTATAAGCCAGGTTAACCGTGCTAATAACAACCCTGAAACAATCCCAATCGCCACTGCGCCAAAGGTTGCCCAAAACAAGTCGATTGCCAGCCAGTTAAACCCTCGATTGCCCATTTCATGCAGACCCAGTAAGCCTAAACCAAGCATAACAAATGGGAATGCGGTTCCGTCATTCATTCCCGCTTCACAGGTTAAATTAAAGCGTAATTGGTCACGATCTCCAGGTTCGCGGGTTTGAACTTCGGTAGCTAATACAGGATCAGTCGGCGCAATTATTGCCCCCAGTAAGATACACGCCCCTATAGGTAGATCAAATAACAAATAAGCGACAAAAGCCATTAAGCCTACAGTAATCGCCATTGAAGCAGTCGCTAATAAAATAGGGGTTCTCCACTGCGACAATTTAAATGGATAAGGCATTTTTACGCCCACTGAAAATAAAGAAATCAATACCGCTATTTCAGTTAATAATTCTAAAAAAGCTGATTTTTCAAAAGGTTTAAAATCAAATAGACCAAATACCGTAGGACCAAGGATCAAGCCTACCAGCAAGTAAATAATTGAAGGCGTTACTGGAAGCGTCTTTATTTTATTGGACGTTAAACCAATAGCAAGAATTAAAAGCCCTATCAGCAAAAACCATTGAGCCGTAGTCATCATCCTATCGTTAATTCCATATTGAATCGTTTTAAATGGTTATGCATAGTTTTGAATTTTTTTGTAAGCTGTTTATATTTTTTAGTCTAACGCTGCGTTTTTTTAACTAAATTTGACGAACTTATTATTTCGCTGGAAGTGATGCAAAAAGTTAACCAGGCAATGCCCGATAAACCCCCTGCAAGCACATCGCTTAAATAATGCACATGAAGATAAATACGGCTGAACCCTACGGTAAAGGCCACTGCACTTGCCGCTAGAATAATGGGCCAATGCCATTTTTTAGCGGTTAGTTTAATAAGGATATAAGCCAGGATGCCATAAACAATAATTGCACCAGAAGTGTGTCCGCTAGGGAAGCTCCAGCCATGTGTAGAGTAAGCAATATCATGAAGCGGCCTGACTCTTACAAATAATGCTTTTAAAAAGGGATTTAACAGTGAATTTCCACCAATGGCGAGCAATGCTGTGAATGCCAAAATAAATTTTTTAAATACAATTAAAGTGAGCGTAATGACACCCCATAAAACAATAAAAGTGCGCGTATCGCCTAAATGCGTTATGCCTGAAAAAAATTGTGTGATTATTGTTGAATACACCCGCTGCGCGTAAGTGGGAATCAACTGATCAAGCCAATTAGATTCAGCATTTAATTGAACCAAATAAGCGATAACAACAAATAGGACTGTGCAGATTAGTATGATAAATACAGCGAAAGACTGTCTATACTTAATCCAAAATAGCGGCCTACCATTTAGGCATTGATGCGATAGCCATGCTAAGCCTAATATTGTAAAAAGGGCTATAAGCCCCGCAAGATAAACCATCACCAAACTAAAAGTAAAGCTATTATAAAATTCATTCAATAATATTAAACCGATTATTAACTACGAATCAATTCATGGGTTTGTTTTTTTTCGAAATTATTACTGACTTTTTGATAATCCCAGCGCTCTACCGTGTAAGTTCTAGAGTTAGCATCAGGTTGGTTAAGATTATTTGTGCTGTAACGTATGAGGTTAACTGAATTCCCTGCTTCTTGCCGGACGCGACTTGAAATGCAGGTGCCCGCTTGCAAAGCCCAGGCTTTTCTTGGCAAATGATTAAATTTATCCTCTAAAGCACATAGATAAGGCAGATGAATGTGACCGCCGAGTATCAAGTCCACCCCTGCGTTAACCCACGCATTGACAGCCTCTGCATTACGCTTTAATACATCCTCTTCGTCTTGCGGCCTGATGGCGCATATGGGTTGATGCGTAACCACCATACGCAGTTGATTACTACTCGCATTTTTAAGTAAAGCTGCAGTACGTTTAATTTGAGAGGGTGACAGCTCACCATCAATATGCCGATATCGACGCGTCGTGTTTAGCGTAATGATTAAAAGATCGCTGGACTCAAAGATAGGCTCTAAATTTTTGCCAAACTCGCGTTGAAAATTAGCATAAGGGTAAAAAATCCTGGCAAGCGGATTAAGTAAAGAGATGTCGTGATTGCCCGGTATGGTTAATTTAACAGGACTTTCCAATTGATCAATAAATTCGCGCGCCGCTTTAAATTGCTTTCGACGTGCGCGCTGGGTAATATCTCCAGAAATGACAATAGCATCGGGCGATTGCAACTTGACTAACTGCAATAATGCTTGTGCTACATGAGGTAATTCAGTGCCAAAATGCGGATCAGAAATGTGCAATACTGAACTCATGGCGCATCTTGTGATTTCATATTTATAAGCGTCATTTTGAAGGATAATTTTTCTTACAACTAATTCATGCGTAAAACACATAATGAGAGAAGTTTAGTTTAATTTTAAGCTATAAATTTAATTGGGTTTGATAAGTAGCA
>JAYVFU010000236.1:0-2885 GCA_043772865.1 Methylophilaceae bacterium | reverse complement strand
ATTAAGTTAACACAGTTTTTTGCATTATTAATCGCTTTGATTGCGGTTAGTTTATCTGCCCATGCAGATAATATTGATGAAGACGGCCGCATTTGGTTAAACATTAACATGAAAACGGTATTGCCTATTAAAGGCTTAAATGCTTATTTAGAAGTTCAACCAAGGTGGCGTGAAGAGGGTTCAGAATATGACCAAACGATTATTCGCCCCGCAATTTTTTATGATGTTTCACCAAAATAAAGCGTTTGGCTAGGTTACGCCCGCGTTGTCAGTCATTCATCTACTAAACCCAATACGCATGAAAATAGATTATGGGAGCAATTTAGCTATAGTTTTGACCCTTTAGGCGATTGGAAAATAGCGAGTCGAACGCGGCTAGAGGAGCGTAGTATTGAAGGTAAAGCTGATATTGGTTACAGACTTCGCCAAATGTTTAAGCTTACAAACCTTTACCTTTAGAAAATACTAGTATTATTTTGTCAGATGAGTTGTTTTTAAACGTAAACAGTACAGATTGGGGCGCAGCAAGTGGTTTCGATCAAAACAGAGCGTTTATTGGCCTTGGTTACAAATTAAATAAGCACAATGCTTTTGAAATTGGTTACCTAAATCAATTTGTTAATACACGTAAAGTTGACCTAGAAAATCACGTTTTATCAACTACTTGGGCAATTAATTTTTGATGTAATTTTATTAATAAATATCATCTGTTCTTAAATTTGGCCATTTTAATAATGGCTTTTTTTGCGCTGTTGATCCTAACAGATGTTACTTGCTTCAACTGCCCCGAGTAAAATTCCTAATTTAGCGAATAAGTTATATAAAAGTGCTACCGCTCGGCAGTCCTACCGTGCACTACACCTTTAAAAAATCATATTTTTGCATAAATTTGCTTGTAAAAAATTATTCTAATCACCTAATCCTAAAAACAATTTCAACATTATTCATCGTATTTTACGATCTATAATTAAGTTTTATTAATTTTTATACTTTATTTTTTATCCTCTAATTTTTGCTTGTTTATAATAACTGAAACAAATTTTAATAAAGTAGACGATTATGAAAAACATTCTGTCAGGCAGTTTACTCATAAGCGCAATGTTGTTGGCTACTCAATCGCAAGCAGAATGCATGCGCAATGAGCGATGCTTACCCGTTAACGATCAACAAATTGAAGGTTTATTTGATCGCTGGAACAGTTCATTGGCGACTGGCAACCCATTAGCAGTAGTTAAAAACTATGCAAAAAATCCTTTATTGTTGGCTACTGTTTCTAATGTACCGCGCGGCACGCCAGAAGAAAAAGTGGATTACTTTACCGAGTTCCTTAAAAAGAAATCAAAAGGCGTTATTGATTTTCGTCAGATTAACAAAGATTGTAATACTGCGATTGATGCAGGCACCTATGCCTTTAATTTAAATGGTGACAAAAAAGTACCTGCGCGCTACACGTTTACCTACAAATACTTTGGTAATAAATTGGGTTGGTTCATTACAATCCATCATTCATCCATGATGCCAGAAAAATAGGGATGCCCGAAAAGTAGGAGCAGCCGCTCATCAACCTAATAATGCCTGATTAGGCATGTATATATGTTGTGAGGCATAGTTTTTAAACAGACTTTGAAAGAATAATAAATGAACAAAACACTATTAATTGTTGCTTTAACAAGTATGTTGCTAATACATGCGCAAGCAAAAGAAAGTGATATAGTTATTAGGCTTAGAGGCACTCATATTTTACCTAGTGAGTCTAGTAATTTAGGTGGCATCACAGATCAATCTTATGGCGCTGGCACTGCAGCCACGGTTTACGGTAGCGCAAATGCTAAATTAGAAGTAGAAAGTAATACCATTCCTGAGATTGATATTTCGTATTTTTTTACTAAAAATATAGCGGCCGAGCTTATTTTGGCTTCGGGTACTAAGCATAACGTAGCGGTATCTGGCACGGGTGGATTGTTGACGCAGCGCGGCTTAGGTTCAGTCAATTTACTGCCGCCTACATTAAATGCGCAGTGGCATTTTAATCCTGACGAAATGTTTGATCCCTATGTTGGCGCTGGCGCTTCTTACATTAGGGCGTTGGATAATGGCGCAACTGCAAATACAACAGTTGGTAATTTCCTATTAAAACTAGTCGGAATTCGTTTGGGCCAGCATTGCAAGCTGGTTTAGACATTAAAGTTAAAGATGGTTGGTTAATTTTGATGTAAAAAAAAATATGGTTTAATAAAGATATTGAGCTAAATGCCGCCATTTTAGCAGCAGGCTTCAAAAAAGTAGATGTTTTAGGCGTTCACCCATGGATACTTAGCATTGACATAGGTAAAAAGTTTTAACATTTATTAGCAGTAATAAAAAGGCTTACTCAATTGATTTTGAATAGGCTTTTTTTATTTATTGACGTTTAATTTGATTACGCAGCAATACCGTTGAAAGACATAAAATATCAATCAAATTACATTAATAACCTGTAAATTATTTCTTAAAATCTAATTAGTTGCTTGAGCATTTTTTAGCTACGCTTTTGATAGATAATCATTTATTAATGAATTTTTGTTATATTAAATAGGTCACATATGTTAATTTTGTTAGCTTGCATTATAAAGTTACACATTTTCATGCTTACAAGGGGTTGTGTATTGCTAAATTCAAAACTGATGTTAGTCGACAGAAATGATTATACGTCATCAATCCTAGCTAACAGTTTATATCAGCGTGGCTACAAAAATATCCAAATTGTTAATGATGGCAATTCATTGCCCAAAGCTGTAGCTGAGTGTAGGCCGGATGCAACCATCTTTAATTACCAATTTAACGAGTTTGATAGCTTGACTTTATGTAATACGTTAAAACAAATATCTCCTCACTCATTAATTATC
>JAYVFU010000235.1:0-2891 GCA_043772865.1 Methylophilaceae bacterium | reverse complement strand
CACATACCGTTAAAAATACCGTAAATACAAATTTTGACTATTTTTTAATCAATTGTATTTAACGGCTTGAGGCTGAATTATACACGACAAATTCAAACCTTAAATTAAAGCAATTACCCGCAAACGTACCCAATAAAATTGATGTTACCCCGTTTAACCTTGGGGTAATCTTATAACAATCATGTTACATTTTAAAACCTAAATTTTAAGAACTTAAATTACATTGCATTCCACCGCTGTTATTCGGAATACCATAATTTCATATAAAAACTAATCAAGGTCTAACTGTGATGGTGTATTTTATATAATGGCTATGGGTTTGATAATCATACTTAATCAACCTAGCTCTGGTTTGGTTAGTGGCGGTTATTTTGCGGCAATTCCATGTAGGGGCTATGTAGGATTTTACCTTCAACATCAAGCAACAAAAAAGCCCACTTTTTAGGGTGAGCTTAGTTTCAATCGTGCGCTTGCTTTCGCCGCTAAAGTTACAGCAGTTAAAATGTATTTCATTTAAAACTCATGAATGCGGGCTGGTTGATTAGGTAAAAATTACGCGCTAAACGTTGTATTTAATATGAGCATCTATTCTTGCAAAATCCGTACATGTAGCCTTCAGATGTGCATTCATTAAGGCATTTATGATCAGTTAGTTTTATTTGCCGCTCATCTTGCCTCCCCAATCGCGCGTCTTGCTCCTCTTGACGGATAATATTGCGGGCGTACTCGTCCTCTTCAAGTTTAGCGCGACGGGCGTATTCTTCTTCCTGAAGTCTAGCGCGTCTGCCTTCCTGAAATCGCTGGCCGAAAGTTTCAGGTGATTGCTGTAGGATGATATTTGGGTTCATCTTTCCCTTGGATGAATTGCCACCGATGTCATAACTGCATTTTTCAGTGCATAAGTTATACATATAGCCTTTAGATGTGCAATCACTGACGCACGTATAGTCGGTAGCTGTAAATCCGTTAATTGAAAATAGCAGAGTTAATACAGTAATTATTTTTTTCATTATTTGCATACCTTATAAATGATTTTTGATTTTCTTGACTGGCACAGGATAAGCCATATTTAATATATCTTAAACTATTTTTGTTCGTATGACAAAACCCACGTCTTAGGTGGGCTTCGGTTACTGTATCAATTACAACTCATTAAGCTGGTCACGCTGCTTTCTTAATATGGCGTTAAGCTCGCTGTTAAGTAATTTTATCTTTTGCATCAATCCGCCAGTGAACGCGTTGCGCGCTGATATAGCTTTGCCTTCAATTGTCTTTGCACCCGTGCTATGTTTCCACGGCTGCCATGTCTTGATTAATTCCGCTTGCCGTGCCTTTCGCTCCGCTGTCCAGCCATTCATCTTTTTGGTTCTCCAATAGTTCGTTTGATTGAATTGTTTTTTCTTTCACGTGCGAGGGGTCGGGTAAGCCGTTATTAACTTGTTGGTTGCCAGTCGTGATATTGGCTTGTTTAACGAATGTGGCTTGTTTGGGATATTTAAGCTCGGTCAATGCTTGAATAGTTGATCTGCTTTGTGATTGTGCTTTTAATGCCATTGTTAGAAAGGCGCTGTAATGGTTTAAATTAGTCTGACTAGACGCTTTATATGCAAGGCTGTTGAATATGGCCTGTAGTGATTGCGCTTGCCCTACTAGCATAGCCTCCATTGCTTTCATGTCACCGTCTTGCACGGCCTTGGTTTTATCGCTTAATTGATGTACCAACTCTTTTAAGTCTATGTCGCCCATCATACTTTTCGTGAATGTCTCTGTAATTACTGCACCCATAATCGAAGCGCTTAATGCGTTTTTAGCATCGCGTTTATTGTCTTGCCCTTTCTTAGCCGCTACTGCATCAGCCTCGCTTTTAGCATCAATCTTTTTAATTGGTTTAGTGGTCATTGTTAAATCTCACTTTCTAATATTTTAATTAAGCCAGCTTTATGGCTAGTGATTAAATCTGCCATTTCGTCATCAATTGAAAACGCGGGTGACACTTCTAGCACGCCGCCTTTTACTTCAATCGTGTAACAACCTAGGCGCATCAACTCTAACAATTCTTTTGCTGTTCGGATTGTGGTCATGATTAAAACCTCATCGCTTCATATTCATTGCGTGTGCTAGTGCTACCCCCTAAAATAGGCGTTTTATCCGTAACACCGTCACAACCTAGTATTGGCGCGGGTTCTAGTGTTACCTTTCTGTTACCTATTGATTTGTTACCCGTAACAACGTCACAATTGTTACTCATACTATCCGTAACAGTAACATCACACGTAACACTCAAAGCCCCGTGGTTATTGGCTTCCAGCGAATTGTTACCTTGTGACGGCAAATTTAGGGGGTCTGTGAGATAACGTGCAAACGCATCTTTGAACTGCTCTGCTTCAAAACCTTTTGCCGTTTCATAGCTATTAGTGCGAATGGTTTTTGATGCAATACCATAGTCTTTGAGTTTGTTAGATAATTGGCGCGGGCTTAGTGGTTTGCCTCGGTTATAGGTTGCCCATGATTTTTCAGTGTCTTCACATAGCGCATTGATTAGCTCTGTCGTGGTTATCTTAATGACTTGCTTAGTCTCTAATATCTCTTGAATATCTGCCAGCAATTCATTAGCACTACTCATCGGGGCTTGCGTTGCGTTAGATAGCCTTAGCGCGGCTTTTGTTGCGGTATCTACCCAATGCCCACCCGCAACCGTAGCAATCTGTAATAACGGCTCAAAGTTATCTTGTTCACGGTCGCCTAGTGCATCAGGTAAAACAGGGCGGGCTTGCTGCACCTCGCTTGCATAGTCTTCAGCAAACCTAGCTAACTTACTGGCTAACGCTTCAAACAATCCAGCTTCAGCACGGCGCAATCTATCTACCTTTTCGCCAGCGGTCTTTCTGCGA
>JAYVFU010000234.1:0-2893 GCA_043772865.1 Methylophilaceae bacterium | reverse complement strand
AATCACTTTTGCTGATATTGGCAATGGCATCTAACCGTGGGCTATGGCCTGCACGATTGCGTTTAATTTCCTGATTGGCGATTTCAACGGTCTCGCGTTGCGCGGCAATGGCAGGATTATTACGTAATGCCAGTGCCGACCATTCTTCAATATTAAGCGGTTTCATGGGCAAGGCATTAAAGTCTTCAGACAGCATATTGAGCGAAGTGACTTCTTTGCCTAGCATGGTGGCAAGGGCATTTCGGCCATTGTATAAATAATCCTGCGATTCAATAATTTGCACTTCTGACAAGCTTAATTTTGCCTGCGATTCAATCAGTGCCGTTTTAGTACCTTCTCCACGCGCTGCCAGTAATTTATTGGCTTCTTGCTGGTTTCGAAATGCATCACGTTCAGCTTGCGATAATGCCAATAAATCTTCAGCATAACTTGCCGTCACAAAAAGCCCAAAAAAACGTGTGATAAGCTCTTGTTTACGCACGGCTAATTGTCTGTCACTTAATTTAGTTTGGGCGTCGCCCTGATGGTAACGCGCCCAGCCTTCTAAATTAATGATGGGTTGGCGCAATTGAATGTAGCCATTTTCGCTATTGTAATTGCGCTTTTCTTCCTTTACGCCAAAATCAATGCTTTGATTATTTCTGTTAAAAGTATAGTTAGCTGAAATAACGGGCAGTAGATTAGAGCGACCAATCACTTTAAATTGTTGCCCAGCTTCATTTTCATGCAGGGCTGAGCGGTAAATACTGTCATTGGCCAAGGCGGCCTCGTAAGCTTCCATTAAACCTAAAGCGCTAGCATTGCCGGTAAAAACAAAGGTGGCGATTAAAACAGCAGATTTAGAAGAAAATAGATTATAGAATTTTGGCTTTAAAGGGTTGCTCAATGGTAATGCGGGCATGTCATTCCTCGGTCATCGAAAGTTTAAGATGATCTGCTATCGGTTTTAGCAAATAATTCATCATCGTACGTTCGCCCGTTTTAATAAACATGTCCACTGGCATACCTGGGCGAATATTCAGATTGTAACCCATCTTCATGCCCTCCGGGGTGACCTTGGTAATGACTTTATAATAGGGTTGGCCGGTTTTTTCATCCACAAAGCGGTCGGCAGAAACGTTCGTTACCACCCCAGGGATATGCGGTGTTTTATTCTGGTTAAACGCGGTAAAGATCAAATTAACGGGTAAATCCGGGTGTACTTTATCCACCAGATGGACTGGTAATTGCCCTTCCACGATCAAGCCATCTTCTTTAGGCACAATTTCCATTAATTTAAAACCAGGCGCCAATACTGCACCTTTTGTAAATACATTTAAACCTACGACCGTGCCTGCAACTGGCGCTTTTATTTCAATATTCTCTACATTTCTATCCAGTCCTTTTAATTGGCTCGCTAATGTATCCGCCTGTTTTTGTGCATCTGATAATTGCGTTCTGACGTCTTGCTGGTATTCCTGATTTTTTTGTATCTTTTGCATGTTTAATTCAGAAATCTGGCTTTTTGAACGGCCAATACTGCCTAAATCAGCAGAGATTCCCGCCTCAATACTGGCGATGGTTTGTTCAACCTCCAGCACACGATTGCTCGGTAAGTAACCTTCATTTGCCAGATCTTGCATGCCTGTGAGCTGCTGAACAAGCAAGGCTTTTTGCTGGCGTTTGTTGGCTACCGAATTTTCCAAGCCCTGAATTTGTAAGCCTAACCCGGTAATATTTTCATTAAAGGCAGATAAGGCGCTGCTGATAGCTGCTTGCCGGGCGCTTGAAATTTGTTTTTGCATGGCTAGATTACTTTGAATACGCGGATCATCCTGCTCCCCAGCAAATTCTGGGGGCAGGGTGACGCCACTTTTTTGATCGCGTTCATTGGCAAGCCGGGCTTGTGTGGTGCGCGCGGTAATGTATTGCACCCGGGCGGTTTCAGCATTAGCCTGCGCTTGTACGTTATTCATCCGCACCAATACATCGCCTGCTTTGAGCACATCGCCATCTTTAACCAGTATGGCCTCCACAGTGCCGCCATTTTCATGCTGAATGGCTTTTTTATTGCTGGCCACGGCTACCGTGCCGCTTAACGGTACCCCTTTATCTAAAGGCGCTAAGGACGCCCACAACATAAAACTGCCAAGGCCAATAATCACTATGCCCCAGCCCATCTGGGTATAGCGCGATAAATCGGTGTGGATGACAGGTAACTTGATTTCAGTAAAATCGACATCCGTATAGCCTTGCGTTGTAGTGGCAAGAGATTTCATGATTTTTTACCCCAAAAAAAGTGAATATTTTTTATTTTCTCGTTAACATTTTTTAAGTTGCCGCTGTATAAAGGCTTCAGTCACATCAATGTGTCACGATTTTTGTGGCGGCTTTATCGGTTTTTGCCAACCCGTTTGCGGGGTCATTGAGGTCTTGAGCGGTATCCTTGCCATTTAAAGCCGAATTAATCGATGACGTTTGTATACCATTGCCTTGAGCGCTATTTTGCGGCGCATTTCCATTCACGATATTAATTGCATGACCATTCCCGGTATTGAAACCCGTGCTAATGCCGGTATTGGGCATCACTTGCGATGCATGCATGGAAGGCGATGGGGCTTGTTGCGCGGTAGGATTCGTAGTCTGATTTTTTTGTTTTAAATCTTCTAGTACTTCCATGGTTAAACCAAACATTTTGACCACACCATCTTTAAGCACTAATAACTTATTGGTGACCGCCAGTGTGCTGCTTCGATGGGTAATCATTACGATCGTTTTGCCGCGCTGGCGCAAGTCTTTCACTGCGTTGACGAGGGCGGTTTCGCCGACTTCATCAAGATTGGAATTGGGCTCATCGAGTACGATGAACGATGGGTCGTTATACATCGCTCTGGCTAATCCAATGCGCTGTTTT
>JAYVFU010000233.1:0-8239 GCA_043772865.1 Methylophilaceae bacterium | reverse complement strand
AAAAATGAGTGAAATTAAAGAAAAAGAAAAAAAGCGAAAAGAAAAAAAGCAAAAAGAAAAACTAGCTAAATCAACCAATAAAGCATGATTTAATTCAAATAATCAGCGAGCCTAAATACTCAAAAAATCAGCTGCTTATCTCTAATTATTTTCTCTTAAAGATTAAAAATAAAGCGCCTCCACCTTACTTCTTGCTCTCGGTGTCTTACGTAAAAACTTGAAACTCGATTCAATGCTGGGGTCATTGCTAAAACAGCGCACAGGTATGCAATTTGCTAACTCATCTCAACCAAAGTGTAAAAACAAAGTAGTTACCACGTATTCTAGCGTTTTGCTGTGCAACGGATTGTTTTGCTGAGTTGATGTGGACATATTGTTTTTTTTGTTTAAAAATATTGATGAGAATAAATGAAAATGGTTTTTTGAGTTATTTTTAATGAACTTATATTTTCAAAATAGCACAAATAAAAGTATTTAATTTTCAATAAACTAGCGCTTAATAATAGACGAACTTTTAAGATCCTAATTTTATTACCATTTTTATCAAAATCTATTCAAATGGCGTCATGAAATCAGCCATTAACCCAATCCGAACAAAGCATGAATAATCTTTCTAATCGTAGTATCGTCATTAACGGTAACAATACATCATTAACTCGGGAGCAGATACGTATTTATTTTCATCAAACTTCGGATTTATATGAAAGCTTATTTCAAGCGTTAAACAGTGATGAGGCTTTTTACATAAAGCCTATTCATTTAAGGCATCCCTTAATTTTTTATTTCGGCCATACCTATACGTTTTTCATCAACAAATTGATCTTGGCCGGCTTAATATCAAAACGTGTAAATCCTCAGTTTGAGTCTATGTTTGCTGTTGGTGTCGATGAAATGGGCTGGGACGATGTAAACGAGAAAAACTATCATTGGCCAACTCGAGCAGAGGTAAAAGCTTATCGTATAAGCGTGCGCTTGGTGATTGATGAATTAATAAGTACGCTTCCATTAAGCCTACCGATTGATTGGGAAAGCCAGTGGTGGCCCATTTTGATGGGTATCGAGCATGAGCGCATTCATTTAGAAACTACTTCGGTTTTAATAAGGCAGCATGCCTTACAATTTGTGAAAAAGTTAGAGAGTTGGGCGCCATGCCAAGCCGTTGATGTGATTGCACCAATTAATAGTTTGGTGGATATACCCCCCACGGATATCAAATTGAGCAAATCAACCGAGTATTACGGTTGGGATAATGAATACGGTCACTTTGAAGCACATTGTCTGGCTTTTCAGGCGGCAAAATATCTCACATCTAATGCGGAATTTTTAGCGTTTGTAGAGGCGGGTGGTTATCAAGATGATCAATATTGGCAAGAAGAAGGACTGGCTTGGAAGCAATATACAAATGCCGAACATCCTTGTTTTTGGCTAAAACAAAACGGCATTTGGGCGCTAAGATTAATGACCGAAGTTGTCAGCATGCCGTGGAGTTGGCCTGTAGAAGTTAATTATCATGAGGCAAAAGCTTTTTGCCAATGGCAATCGGTACAATTGGGCAAACCTGTGCGAATGCCAACGGAGCATGAGTGGCATAGTTTATATGCGCACGCTGGTTTATCAGATGAAAAGGTCATGACTAGCAAGAATGCCAATCTCTTATTAGATCACTATGCATCATCATGCCCAGTGAATCAATTTGCGCATGGCGATTTGTATGATGTGGTTGGAAATGTTTGGCAATGGACAGAAACGCCTATTTACCCTTTTGATGGCTTTAAAGTACATCCTTTGTACGATGATTTTACAACACCAACTTTTGATGGCCGTCATAATATAATTAAAGGTGGTTCGTGGGTTTCAACTGGTAATGAGGCAATAAGTAACGCCCGTTATGCGTTTAGGCGACATTTTTTTCAACATGCAGGATTCCGCTATATTGTGACTGATACCCCTATTGAACATAACGCATCGCACTATGAATCCGATAAACAGCTTATTGAATATGCAGAGTTTCATTATGGTGACACATACTTTGGGGTGCCCAACTTCCCCAAAACATTGAGCGATTTAGCGATTAAAAGCCTAAAATCCAAACCAAGCAAAACGGCGTTAGACTTGGGATGCGCAACTGGGCGTGCCACCTTTGAATTAGCCAAGCATTTTGATCACGTCACTGGCATTGATTTTTCTGCTCGATTTATCGGCCTAGCCCTTAAGCTTGCGCAGCAAGGTGTATTACGATACACCATGGTGAATGAAGGTGATTTAGTCAGCTATCAAGAGCGTAGTTTAGCTGAGCTTAAACTAGAAGATGTGGCGCATAAAGTCGATTTTTGGCAAGGTGACGCTTGCAACTTAAAGCCTCAATTTACAGACTATGATTTCATTCTAGCGGCCAATTTAATTGATCGTTTATATAATCCACGCCAATTCTTAAGCAATATTCATCATCGTTTAAATGTTGGTGGTGTGCTGATGATTACATCACCGTATACTTGGCTAAAAGAGCACACGCCGCGAGATGAATGGATTGGTGGGTTTAAACAAGATGGTGAAAATGTGACAACATTAGATGGACTGAAAGCGGTACTTGGTCAACACTTTAAACTTTTGCAGACACCAGTGGAAATTCCTTTTGTGATTCGTGAAACACGCCACAAATTTCAGCATACGCTTTCCGAAGTAACACTTTGGGAACGTCTGTCTTGACGCACACTTCGACCCATTTTTTTGATCAATTCATTTCAAGTGAAGGTACACAATCGTTAAAATTTGATGCCAAACTTCAAACGTTTGGCACCGATAATGTCATACCTATGTGGGTCGCTGATATGGATTTTGCGATTCCTGAGGTAATATCAAAAGCGTTGCAAGCTCGGGCAAAAAAACCTATTTTTGGCTACTCCATCGAGCCAGAAAACCTTTATGAGGCTTTAATAGATTGGTTGCTAATAAAACATCACTGGCAAGTAAAACGTGAGTGGATTATGCTCACATCTGGCGTGGTGCCGTCATTAAATTTGGTGGTGGCAGCGTTAACGGCAGAAAATGCAGGTGTGATAGTTCAGCCGCCAGTCTATTTTCCATTTTTTTCGGCGGTAACCAATCAAAATCGTCGGCTAATTGAAAACCCCTTGCTGTTAAAAAGACGATGCTTTGGGTAATTTGCACCACCAAATGGATTTTGAACAACTAGATGCCTGCGCCAAAGAGGCAAAATTGTTACTGCTTTGCTCGCCGCATAATCCAGTAGGGCGAGTTTGGCAAAAATATGAACTAATGACATTATTAGCCATTGCCAACAAGCACGATTTGATTATTTTATCGGATGAAATTCATGCCGATTTGGTTTATTCAAACGCACAACACCAAGGCCTAAGTCGCTCGGTTTCTGAAATTGAACAATCATTAATATCAGACATCTCGCACCGTATCATCACAGCCGTTTCACCCAGCAAAACATTTAATATTCCAGGTTTAGGGTTATCAGCGTTGATTGTAACTAATCAAGCGCACCGTCAGGCGATTCAATCGCATCTGAATAAAATGAGGGTTTCTGTGACCAATCCATTTAATCTTATCGCGTTTGAAGCGGCCTACCGCGAAGGTGGTGATTGGTTAAACGCTTTAATGGCATATATGCAAAACAAGCGCGACGAGGCGATTGCGTTTATTCAAAATTATCTGCTGAAAATAAACGTGATCAGCCCACAAGCCACTTATTTGCTGTGGCTAGATTCTCGAAAACTAAACTTGCATGACCAAGCCTTAAATCGTTTTTTTATTCAAAAAGCCAAATTAGGCTTATCGCCAGGTGCCATGTTTGGCCGTGGTGGAGAGGGTTTTATTCGCATGAATATTGGCACCACTAAAACCAATGTCATGGCAGCACTTACCCTTTTAAAATGCGCCTTGTAGTAATAGTTATCTAATATAACTCTATGCAACACTTCAAAACAGAATTCAGCCCAAATACTCATAAGCGCCAACTGCAAGACTGGAAAGTCATTAAAAATTTATGGCCATATTTAATGACCTACAAAGCGCGTATTATTTTTACATTGTTATGCTTGGTAGTGGCGAAAGCAGCCAACTTAGGCGTTCCTATCCTGCTTAAAAAGATTGTGGATGCAATGAGCATCAACACAACTTCTCAAGCATTATTAGTGGTGCCTGTGAGCTTAATTGTGGCTTACGGATTATTGCGGCTTTCTGCCTCATTATTTGCCGAATTGCGTGAGTTGATTTTTTCTAAAGTGACTGAAAATGCGGTGAGGCAGGTGGGATTGCAAGTCTTTAACCATTTGCATGCCTTGTCATTGCGCTTTCATCTCACACGTCAAACCGGTGGCATGACGCGAGACATTGAGCGCGGCACGCGCGGCATTCAATCGCTGATTTCATTTTCGCTTTACAGCATTATCCCAACACTTATTGAGCTTGCCATGGTGCTGGGCTACTTTTTTTATGCTTATGATATTTTGTTTGTGGTGGTGACTTTTACGGCCCTTTTTTGTTATGTAGTGTTTACCGTGGTGGTGACTGAGTGGCGCACCCATTTTAGACGTGATATGAATACCTTGGATTCTAAGGCCAACCAAAGCGCGGTTGATTCATTGATTAATTTTGAAACAGTAAAGTATTTTGGCAATGAACACTATGAATCGGCGCGTTATGATGTCAATTTAAAAAAGTATGCGGAAGCGGCTATTAAATCGCAAAAGTCATTAGCGTTTTTAAACTTTGGTCAGCAAACGATTATTGTTGTTAGCTTGGTTTTTATATTAGGCTTAGCTAGCAAAGGCGTGGCAAGCGGCAAAATGACCATTGGCGATTTGGTGTTGGTGAATGTGCTGATGATTCAGTTGTATATTCCACTAAACTTTTTAGGTGTGCTGTATCGTGAGATGAAGCAATCTCTGACAGACATCGACAAAATGTTTAATTTACTTGAAACCGATCAAGAAATTGCAGATGAGCCCAATGCGCCAGACATAGTCATTCAATCACCTAAATTAGGGCCACATGTTAGCTTTAAAGATGTTAGTTTTTATTATGAACAAAACCGTGGCATATTAAATCATGTGTCTTTTGATATATTGCCAGGTCAAACAACAGCAGTTGTGGGTCACAGTGGCGCAGGAAAAAGTACTTTATCTCGATTGTTATTTCGTTTTTACGATGTGCAGTCGGGCGCCATTTATTTAGATGGCCAAGATATTAAAACGGTCAAACAAGCAAGTCTTAGGCGAGCTGTTGGCATTGTGCCGCAAGATACCGTTCTGTTTAACGACACTATTGGCTTTAATATTGCCTACGGTAAACCAGGTGCAAGTCGGGCAGAAATTGAAGCGGCTGCGCAATCGGCACAAATTCACGATTTTATTATCAGCTTACCTAATGGATACAACACCGATGTTGGAGAGCGAGGCCTTAAGATTTCTGGTGGCGAAAAACAGCGGGTGGCAATTGCAAGAACGTTGTTAAAAAATCCTGCCCTACTGGTGTTTGATGAAGCCACCTCTGCACTAGATTCTGAAACTGAACGCACTATTCAAAAAGAATTGAATGAGCTTGCCAAAAATCACACCACCTTAATTATTGCGCACCGCCTCTCAACCATCACACACGCCCATCAAATTTTGGTGATGTCAGCAGGAGAAATCATCGAGATGGGTACGCATGAATCCCTATTGATGCTTAATCAACGTTATGCTGAGATGTGGCGTGTGCAGCAATCACAAAGCCAATCATAATATGCAGGCATTCAATTGTCTCTCCAAAACCATTTAACATTAAGTTTTACGTTTTAATGAAAGTGCATTGACGCAATAGCGAAGTCTGCTTGGCGCTGGGCCATCTGGAAACACATGACCTAAATGCGCATCACAAGAATTGCAGGTGATTTCCACACGCATACGATCAAGGCTGTCGTCATTGTAATAGGCCACCTTATTATGCTTAATGGGCTTTGTGAACGAAGGCCAGCCAGTACCTGAGTCAAACTTTTCTGTTGAATCAAATAACAACGTATCGCAACAGGCGCAAGCATAAATGCCTGGTTCAAAGTGCGTACACATTGGCGAGCTAAAGGGGCGCTCGGTTCCTGCGTTGCGCGTCACTTCAAACACATCATTTGGCAATAAACTGCGCCATTGCATACCTGTTTTAACCATGCGTTGGTCAGCAGCTGGGTTGCCTTCAGTCACAAATTTTTCAATATCTTGCCAAGTAAGCATTTAAATATCCAAAAGGTTAAAGTTGATTAGCACATTGTGTGATGCAGCATTTTAAAACTAGTTCTGTTTGTCGACTACACAAGTTTAAAATAGTGGATTTGAATGCGCATATTACTTAATTAAAACCATTTAAAATACTTAAGAGTCGTTATTTCTAGGCATTATTTTTTAATTTCACTATTTTATTTTATCGCTGGCTTTTTAAGTCGCTGGTGTTTGAACTTCAATGACTAATAACGGCCTCAATAATTAATTTAATTTGCAAATACAGTTAACGATAAGGATGACATGAACAGTAGCAATCAACTTAATAAAGCAGATCGCATGCGTGGCGCGTTGTGGGGAATGTTTATTGGTGATGCATTGGCGATGCCAGTGCATTGGTATTACAACATTGCTGCACTTTGGCAAGATTTCGGTCAAATTCACGACTATCAAGCACCTAAAGCTCATCATCCCAATTCCATCATGGCGCTTGCCAACACGGCAAAATCAGGGCGTGGTTCGCAAGATGGCGACATAGTGGGAGGCGTGATTTTAAAAGGAAAAAAGCAATATTGGGGTCAAGCCAATCGACATTACCATCAAGGCATGCAGGCGGGGGATAACACACTTAATTTATTGTGTGCTCGTGTCTTGATGCGCTCTCTTACAAGTAAAGGCTATTACGATTCAGCCGAATTTTTACAAGAATATATTCGTTTTATGACGGAGCCAGATCGGCATAACGACACCTACGCCGAATCTTACCACCGCGACTTTTTTGCCAATTACGCAAAAGGCGTTCAGCCCGATAATTGCGCAGGTCCTGATGGTCATGACACAGCCTCTATTGGTGGCTTAGTCAGCTTACCTGTAGTGATTATGGCTACTTTAGGTAGTGGCGACTTAGCTGCAACTAGTAAGGCTGCTGTAACGCAACAAGTTCTTACGCATCGTTCATCTCTGCTTGAGCGCCACAACCTTGAACTAAGCCAATTGCTATTTCATATTTTTAACGATATCAACCCAGACATAGAGCAGCTCGCCTGTTCCGCCGCAAGCAAACTTGGTTTCCCAGCTGCTAAGGTTATTCAGAGTGTTCGCCTCAACAAAAGCTCAGATTTAGATGTTATTGGCGGGCTACTTAGCCCTGCCTGTTACATTGACCAATCGTTTCCTTCAGTGCTCTATTTAGCAGCCCGCTACCATGATGATTTTGAAACAGCACTAATTGCAAACACAAATGTTGGCGGCGACAATTGTCATCGCGGTGCTGTATTGGGCGCGATACTAGGTGCTACTTTAGGAGTAAATGCTATTCCAAAACGCTGGATAAACGGATTAACAAGTCATGATAAGTTGAATGATGAAATTGAGCTGTTTGTTACGCAATATGCATAAAATATGTTTTTAAATTTTTCGGCTCGCCAATCCAGATAAAAAGCGAGCCTGTTACTTAGACTACGCCTGCCACACGCCGAAGCCTGCACTTCGCAAATCAATACCAATCTCTATTTCTAATTTAACTGCTTCATCATAACTTAGCGGATTAAATCCTTCATAGAGATCAGGTAATAAGAGCAACCCATATTGCTTAACGTAACGATTCGACTGGATGCCAGCTTTGTGTTTATCAAAGCGCACATCAGGGTCTAATCCAGTCATGCCGACATACACGCAAGGTTTACCCATTATGTAATTATGATTACATTTCTTAAGTTTTGCTTCGTAAAGCACATCTTTTGATAGCTCAATAACATACACATTGTGATGTTGACGTTTAGGCATGAAGCACTAAAAAGTATCACCATCACCCGATTCGTAGGCATCGCGTAATTTTGTGTTAATCGCATCTAGGTCATTATCAAATGACCGATTATTTTCTGTGTTGGATTTTATGACAGGACTTGACATGGATGGGGTTGGACTTCCCCCAATATCGTAGACATTTTTCAATGTCCGATTTGTTGTTGTTCAAATTGAACGGGACTTAAATAATTCAAATAACTATGCCTGCGTAC
>JAYVFU010000232.1:0-27196 GCA_043772865.1 Methylophilaceae bacterium | reverse complement strand
TGTAATGCAATGAATCCAAGTGCGATGAGTGCAAAACCGATATTAGAAGCATTGCTACCCCCTAATGACTCAATACCGCCAGGGGTCATGACTAGATTAATCACAAAGCCATTAATATAAGTGCCGTAGAGTGAAAATATTTTAGTGTTAGCATAAAGCAGTAACGTTGTGATGCCTCCAGTTAAAACTGCTGATATATAAGCTGGGTAAATTCTAATTGCAGATTTATTAGCGAAATTGCTGATTTTAAATACTAACCAAGTAATCAAACTGGCGGGTAAGCAATATAAAACGCCATAACAAATGAAAGTCAGCACCATAAACAAAGCTGCTGCAATGCCATTCATTAGTATGGCTTGCCAAGGTATGGTTTGAGCAACAATAAAAAGAACTAGTAAATAACTAATGAGAAAGTAACGGCTTAACCCTGTGGCTTTTTGCGTGGTTTTTAGATTACTGAACTTTGATGAGCTGGTTGTTTTTAGCATGATGTATTGCTTATACTTAGAATAATTTTACAAAACACTATACCGCACAAAAGCTTACAATAACTTACAAAAGCATCAGGCATTACCTAAAGTATATTAAATTATATGATGGACTTTAGTATAACCATGACTTAGAAATTTGCTTGAAATGGCGCGTGAATAGAATAGACACTAGACTATCTGTATGCTTTAATGCGCCATGGAAACTGCATTTAAATCAATTGCAATCATTGGCCGCTACATGAGCCCAGCATCCTTGGCACAAGCGCATCTACATACTCAAGCACAAGCTCATGCGCAAATTATTGAGTTAGTTGAGCATTTATCTGCCAAGAAAATCAAGCTCTGCATAGAAGAAAATACCGCTCTTTATACACGGTTGTCAGAACATACAACATTGTCGCAATATGAAGTCTTTAGCATAACTGAAATTGGTCAGCATGTTGATTTAGCGATTGTGCTAGGTGGTGACGGCACAATGTTGAGCGCCGCACGCGCTATTGTGGCGAATAACATTCCCTTAGTAGGTATTAATCGTGGTCGTTTTGGGTTTTTGACTGATATCAGTGCGGATAATATGTTGCCCGCTGTTGACGAAATACTGGCAGGAAAATTTAGTGTAGAACGCCGTATGTTATTGTCTGCAGAAGTGATTAGAAATGGTGAACTAGTCAGCGAGGGCTATGCCTTTAACGACATCATCATTAAAAGCGGATTACGTTTGATTGAACTTGAAGTCAATATAGACGGCCAATTTGTGCACAAGCAACGTTCGGATGGTTTGATAGTGAGTACACCAACAGGTACAACCGCTTATGCGCTATCAGCAGGTGGTCCGATTTTGCATCCTAATCTAGAGGCAATTGCCATCGTTCCGATTTGTCCTCACACGCTTAGTAATCGTCCAATTGCAATCAGCAGCGCTAGTAAGATTGAAATCAGTTTAATGCAAGCCGAGGCAGTTCATTTAAGCTTAGACGGTCAAATAGAAAGCACCCTGCAGCAAGGCGATAAAGTCATGATTAGTAGGGCTCTGCAAACAGTGCCTTTGTTACATATGCAAGGCTATAGCTATTACGAAATGCTACGCAATAAACTTAATTGGGGTTAGCCATACCCAACTCATACACTTAAATCACTACGCTCAATTTTATGTTACAAACCCTTACCATTCGCGATTTTGTCATTGTCGATACCCTCAACTTAGAGTTTGAGCCGGGTTTTACTGTGCTTACAGGTGAGACAGGCGCTGGAAAATCCATTTTAATTGATGCGCTGTCACTAGCACTAGGCGCCCGTGCTGAAGGTGGTGTGACACGTGCCGCTTGTGATAAAGCTGAAATATCAGCCACATTCAATATTGCACACAATACTGATGCTAATGACTGGTTGCAAGCCAATGAAATTGATGTGGATGATGCACAGCTAATCTTACGTCGCGTAATATATGCCGATGGTCGTACACGTGCTTTCATTAATGGTATTGCCGCGACTGTGCAGCAACTTAAAGACTTGGGTGAATATTTGGTGGATATTTATAGCCAAAATGCGCATCACTCTTTACTCAAGCTCACTACACAACGCTCAATTTTAGATACTTTTGCTGGCATGAGTGAACCAGCGCAACAGCTTGCAACTCATTACAAAGTTTGGCATAAGCTGCATTTGCAACGCATTGAGCTTGAGAAAAATTCAGCAGTTTATGCAGATGAGCTTGCCGAATTGCGTGACAAAAATCGTGACTTAGCTCAACTAGGCGTTGATGCGGAAAATTGGCAACAGGAATGGGATGATTTGCAGCTTGAGCATGTGCGTTTATCACATGGCGCAAGTTTGCTTAGTGGCACAGAAGAGGCGCGTGCGTTGCTTAGCGAAGATGAATTATCCGCTATGCGCTTGTTATCGCAAATCCAGCATAAACTGCAAAGTTTGCGCGAATTCGATACTGATTTAGGTGAGGCTGTTGAGTCGCTAGATGCCGCTATAATTGGCCTGGAAGAAGTAGATCGCTTTCTAAATCGCTATCTACAACGCACCGAGCTAGATCCAGAACGCTTAAATGATGTGGAAACTCGCATACAAGCCAATTTCAATGCGGCACGCAAATATCGCGTACGGCCAGAAGAGTTAGCCAATTTGCTCAGCGCGGGAAAATTGCGCATGATGGAATTAGAAAGCTTTGTTAATGATGGTGAGTTAGCTCGTCAAGAAGCGCTAGCTTTAAAGGCATGTAGTGAATTGGCAAATAAGTTAAGTACTGGTCGAGCATCTGCAGGTAAAGAGCTGAGCCAGAAAATCACTCAAGAAATGCAGCGATTATCGCTGAGTGGTGGTCAGTTTCAGGTGCAACTCACCCCGCAAGAACTTTCAGCATCTGGTTTGGAGCAGATAGAGTTTCTGGTTGCTGGGCACGCAGGGATTGCCGCAAGACCGCTTAATAAAGTAGCTTCTGGTGGTGAGTTATCTCGCATTAGTTTGGCTATTCGTGTAGCTACCGCTCAGCAAGGCAGTGTGGCTACGATGATATTTGATGAGGTTGATGTTGGTATCGGTGGAGGTGTGGCTGAAGTGGTTGGGCAACTACTTAAAAAGCTTGCGGAAGAAACAACGGTCGCTACTAATGCAATTCAAGAGCCAGTAAGCCAGCGTCAAGTTTTGGTTATAACGCATTTACCACAAGTGGCTAGCCAAGGTAAACAGCATTTGCGAGTTAGCAAGTCTTTAGTTGGCAACCAAACATTAAGCACTATTGAAGCGTTAGATGATGCCATGCGTATCGAAGAGATTGCACGGATGCTGGGTGGGCTTGAGATTACAGATACAACACGACAACACGCAAGTGAAATGCTGGGTTTTTGATAAATTGCGGGCCAAGCCCGCCTTTAATCAAAACTTTTTAGGTGTAGCTCATGCATGGTTTTTACCTTTAATGCAGGGCTGTACTTCACAAATCCCATAAATTGTTAATGCATGATCTTCCATTTTAAATCCGCGTTCAGTAGCCGCTAGTTTTTGACGTTTTTCGATTTCTTCATCATAAAACTCTTCAACGCGACCACATTTAACACATACAATGTGGTCGTGATGATTGCCGCCGTTGAGTTCAAATATGGCTTTACCACTTTCAAAATGGTGGCGAATTAGTAAGCCTGCTTGCTCAAACTGTGTAAGTACACGGTAAACGGTCGCTAGGCCTACATCTTCACCAGCATTGATAAGGATTTTATATACATCCTCTGCGGATAAATGGCGCTCTTTGCTGTTTTCAAACAAGCTGAGTACTTTAAGTCGCGGCAAAGTGGCTTTAAGTCCCGCATTTTTAAGGTCTTGCTGGTCTAACATTTGTTGGTTGTCTGTCATTATGTTCTCACGGTAGGTTACTCATTGTCGTACATCCATCATATTTAAAGCTGGTTTTGTCCTGTCGCCATAAAATGCCTAAATTGGGCTAACGCTTTATTGCAAAACCACCTCGTGCTATATTAGCGTCAATTCAATATAAAGTCATAGTATGCGCTATCTTTTAATATTATTTACTGTGCTGGGTTTTGCTTTAATCAGTGGTTGTAACTCTACTATTTCTAATTTAAAACCTTTTAAATTAGAAATTCAACAAGGTAACGTAGTCACCTCAAAAATGCTTTTACAATTACGCCCAGGCATGACTAAGTCTCAGGTACGCTACATTATGGGCACCCCTTTAATTGCTGATAGCTTTCATAGTAACCGCTGGGATTATATTTTTCAGTTACGCCAATCAGGTAAAATTACAGAGCAAAAGCGTGTAGTTTTGGAGTTTGAAAATGAACAGCTTAAAACTGTGCGCGGTGATGTGATGCCAACTGCTGAACCTGGTGTTGTCAAACTAACACCAGCGGCCGAAGCTACTGCGCCAAAAACAAAAAATTCAAAAGACAATACAGGTGAAAGTTTTTCAGAAAAGTTGAAATTCTGGAAAGATGATCAACCTGTAGTTTCATCAGAGGTGAAAGTCGAAGCCAACAAAGTATCACCAGAGCCAATATCTGTAGAAAAAAAAGAAAATATTTTGCCTGTCGCAGCAGCTAAGGCTGAAGAGGTTATTGCAACACCTTTATCAGACGAGGGTGTATCGGGTTCGGCTGCAAGTGCAGAGTTACTGTCGCTTCCAATACCACCATCCATCGGGCCTAAAATAGTTGAACCAGTCGAGCAGAGCGTTGTTACTCAGCCAATTATTGAGTCGTCTCCTTCAGTAACCGCATCTATTGAGGCAGTAGCTCCGTCTGCTACTGCAGTTGAACAGCCGCTGCAGACTAGCCCCAATGCTAATAGTGGAGCGCTCGCTAATTATGAGCTTAAATTTGATCGCACTCTAGACTTTAAACGTGGCAATCTAAATAGTGAAGTGAAGGCGTCTACAATTTCAAATAAAAATAGTCTAAAAAATAATGCTATCCAGCCAGATAGTGAGCCTGGTTATTTTGAGCGTATGTTAGAAAAAATTGGTTTTTAATTAATTAGCTAAATAATAAATGATATAAGTTGGTATAAATGAGTCAGGTAAATGCATTAAAAGTTGTGATTGCAGGTTGTTCTGGGCGTATGGGTCATGCGCTGTTAGAAGGAGTTTTTGCGGATAGTGAGCTTGTTTTACATGGTGCTCTGGATAGGGTGGAAAACCCACAAATTGGTCGTGATGCAGGCGAGCAGTTCGGTAAAAATACTGATGTAAAAATTACCTATGATATCGATAACGCATTAAAAAATGCAGATGTTCTGGTTGATTTTACGCGTCCAGAAGCGACTATGGATTATTTAATTGCTTGTCAAAAAGCCAATGTGAAATTGATTATTGGCACCACTGGATTTACTGCAGAGCAAAAATCAAAAATTGAAGTCGCTTCAAAAAATATAGCGATCGTATTTGCGCCCAATATGAGCGTAGGCGTGACCTTGCTGATTAATCTTGTGCAAACAGCAGCCAGAGTTTTAAATGAAGGTTACGATATAGAAATTATTGAGGCCCATCATCGTCATAAAGTAGATGCGCCATCAGGTACTGCTCTACGTTTAGGTGAGGCTGCGGCAAATGCGCTAGGGCGTAATTTGGATGATTGTGCCATTTACGGACGTGAAGGTGTAACTGGTCAACGCGACCCCAATACTATAGGCTTTGCCACGGTGCGTGGTGGTGATGTTGTGGGTGATCATACGGTTCTATTTGCTGGTATAGGTGAGCGTTTAGAGTTGACGCATAAAGCAAGTAGTCGTGCAACCTTTGCACTAGGTGCCTTGCGCGCTGCTAAGTTTTTAGTAGATAAGCAAATGGGCTTATTCGATATGCAGGACGTGCTGAATTTACGGTAGTCATCGTTTTATAATCATGTAGTATTTCTAAAGCAAGTCATTTAAACCTTAAGTAATTACAAAAAAAAGATACATGTAAGGTTTAGCCATCAATATCAATCTAATCAATTTATGTAAAAAACATCCGCATTTAATGTTAATGCTAGCGGGTCTTGTTGTAGGCTTGGTATCAATCAGGTTAACGGTTTATAACAAAGATGTTGATATGCGCCGCGCTATGCTGGTACAAACTCGCTCAATTGATTTGGCATTAGATTGGAGTAGCATGTATGGCAAAATCCAGAGCGTATCTGATAAAGCCCTTGATGCTACCTCGTCTTTAAATTCAAAAAACCAAGTCGCAACCTTGCATGATTTAACGCCTTACCGCGAGCGTATGGCTAAAATTTGTTCTGTTTATCCCAAATGTAGAGCAGTTTATCTAATGCACGAAAATTCAAAAAAAGAGATTGTATTTTTGCTCGACTCTTCTCCACTCAACAGTGCCTTGTATCTTCCACCCGGAACTATTTACACTGAGGTTAGTGCAGCTTTAAAAAATATATTCTCTACTGGAAATGTACTTACAGAAGGTCCTTACTCTGACCGCTGGGGTACTTGGGTGAGTGCTTTTGTGCCGCACACATTGCCAGATAAGCAAATGGTTGTGGTCGGCATTGATATTGAAGCAAAAGATTGGAATAGTGCGCTGTGGCAAGCTGCAATTCTGCCCACCATTGCTACACTCGCATTTTTGTTGGTGATGTCAATATATAGCATCTTATGGCGCGTAAAGGCTAAACAGAATGATAGCCTTAAACAGTCACATAGTCAGCTCCTTAAAATGTCGCATGAAGATAACTTAACAGGTCTACCAAACAGACGTTTATTAGAAAATAGGCTAGAACAAATCATTGCATTAGCGGATAGAGGCAGTGATAAATTTACCGTCATGTATATAGACTTAGATGGTTTTAAGCACATTAATGAAACGCTTGGTCCCGATGCGGGAGATCAATTGTTATGTTTAATTGCAGCAAGGCTTACTAATGCTTTACGAATAGAGGATACGGTTTCTAGGCTTGCTGGAGATGAGTTCGTTGTATTGCTGCCCAGAATATCAAATCAGATTGATGCTGAGTTGGTGGCTGAAAAAATCATCCAAGAGTTAGCTATGCCAATTGTTATAGAAAATAGTGTGATTACAGTCACTGCTAGTGTAGGGATAGTGGTTTATTCTGAAAAACTTTCTACGCCTCAACGCGTGATTAAAGCAGCAGATGAGGCTATGTATTTAGCAAAGAAAGCAGGCGCTAATCGTTACTATTTCTCAAATAATATTCCAAAATTCACCTTGGATTAATAGCGCAATTAGAAAGTGGTAATGTCTTTCAATTGATAATAGCCCTAATTTAGTCTATAATTCGTCAATTCTGAAACGGGAAGAGTATTTACTCCTCCCGTTTTGCGTATCTGCCACTTGCTCATGGTGGTTCACCACTAAAGTTAGTGGAAAGCATTAAATTAATAGTTTAAATATGTTCAAACAAGGGGTTTCTGTGCCGCAAAACATTTCCATAAAAGTGTCCGCAATATTAGTGCTTGCAGATGGAACAGTGTTTCGTGGTGTGGCAATCGGTGCTGAAGGTAGCACTGTGGGCGAGGTGGTTTTTAATACCTCAATGACGGGTTATCAAGAAATTCTTACAGACCCTTCTTACACAAAACAAATCGTTACACTGACTTACCCTCACATTGGCAATACTGGTGTTAACTCTGAAGATGTAGAGTCTGACAAGGTATACGCAAGCGGTCTAATTATTCGTGATTTGCCACTTGTGCATAGCAATTTTCGCAGTGAACAATCATTAAGTGAGTATTTAAGAGCCAATAACATCATTGCAATTGCCGATATTGACACGCGCAAACTCACCCGTATATTGCGTGAAAAAGGCGCACAGTCTGGCTGTATTATCGCTGGCATCGCAGATGAAGCAAAAGCGATTGAAGTTGCGAATAACAAAATAAGTGCATTTGCTGGATTGAACGGCATGGACTTAGCTAAAGTGGTCAGTTGCGATAAAGCCTACAGCTTTGAGCAGGGTGAGTGGACGCTAGATTCAGGTTATGAAAGCTCAGTAGCTAGCCAATTTCATGTGGTTGCGTTTGACTATGGCGTAAAACGTAATATTTTACGTATGCTAACCTCACGCGGCTGCAAAGTAACTGTTTTACCTGCACAAGCCACTGCGGCGGAAGCATTGGCTCATAATCCAGATGGCATATTTCTATCCAATGGCCCTGGTGATCCAGCGCCCTGTGATTATGCAATTAGTGCAATCAGCACATTGGTTGAAACTGGTATTCCTACTTTTGGGATTTGTCTAGGGCATCAGTTGTTGGCTTTAGCAAGTGGCGCTAAAACCCTCAAAATGAAATTTGGTCATCATGGCGCAAATCATCCTGTGCAAGATGTAGCCACCAAAAAAGTTTATATTACCAGTCAAAATCATGGCTTTGCGGTGGATGCAGCAACATTACCTGCTAATGTTAAAACCACGCACGTTTCACTATTCGATGGCAGTTTGCAAGGTATTGCCCGCACTGACCAACCTGCATTTAGTTTTCAAGGTCACCCAGAAGCTAGTCCAGGCCCTACTGAAATGAGTTATTTGTTTGATCAGTTCATTCAGTTAATGCAAAATAAAAAAATTAAATAGACAAAAAAGTAAATCAACATGGCAAAACGTACCGACATTAAAAGCATACTTATTATAGGCGCTGGTCCGATTGTTATTGGCCAGGCTTGTGAGTTCGATTACTCAGGTGCGCAAGCATGTAAAGCGTTGCGTGAAGAGGGTTACCGCGTTATTTTGGTGAACTCTAATCCTGCAACCATCATGACCGACCCGGAAATGGCGGATGCGACTTATATCGAACCAGTGACTTGGCAAGTGGTTGAGAAAATCATCGCTAAAGAGCGTCCAGATGCATTGCTACCTACCATGGGTGGTCAAACTGCCTTGAACTGTGCATTAGATCTAGATAAGCATGGTGTATTAGCCAAATACAAAGTGGAATTAATTGGTGCTTCTAAAGAGGCGATTGATAAAGCTGAAGACCGCCAAAAATTTAAAGAAGCCATGACCAAGATTGGTTTAGGTTCTGCAAAATCGTTTGTAGCGCATAGTTTGGAACAAGCCTTGCAAGTGCAATTGGATATTGGTTATCCAGCTATTATTAGACCATCATTTACTATGGGTGGCAGTGGCGGCGGTATTGCTTATAATAAAGAAGAGTTTGTTGCGATTTGCGAACGTGGCTTAGATGCTTCACCCACCAAAGAGTTGTTGATTGAAGAATCTCTTTTAGGTTGGAAAGAATACGAGATGGAAGTGGTGCGTGACTCAGCAGACAACTGCATCATCATCTGCTCAATTGAAAATTTAGATCCAATGGGTGTGCATACGGGCGACTCCATTACAGTAGCACCAGCACAAACTTTGACAGATAAAGAATATCAAATCATGCGTAATGCCAGTTTGGCAGTGTTGCGTGAAATCGGTGTGGATACGGGCGGCTCTAATGTGCAATTCGCCATCAATCCTGACGATGGCCGCATGATTGTCATTGAGATGAACCCGCGCGTTTCTCGTTCATCAGCTTTGGCATCAAAAGCAACGGGTTTTCCAATTGCTAAAGTAGCGGCAAAACTAGCTGTTGGCTTTACTTTGGATGAGTTGCGCAATGAAATTACTGGCGGTGCAACGCCAGCTTCATTTGAGCCATCTATTGATTATGTAGTCACTAAAATTCCACGTTTTGCTTTTGAGAAATTTCCACAGGCAGATTCACGTTTAACCACGCAAATGAAATCAGTCGGCGAAGTTATGGCAATCGGCCGAACTTTCCAAGAGTCATTTCAAAAAGCATTACGCGGTTTAGAGGTGGGCGTAGATGGCTTGGATGAGAAAACGACCGATACCGATACCATTCTTAAAGAGTTAAGCGAAGCTGGTCCAGAACGAATCTGGTATGTGGGAGATGCGTTTAGAACAGGCTTAACCATTGAGCAAGTGTATAGCTACTCAAAAATTGATCCATGGTTTTTAACACAAATTAAAGATTTAATAGATCGCGAGCAAGTTCTTAAAGGCGCAAGGCTAGCCGATCTGGATCGTGATACATTATTCCAACTTAAACGTCGTGGATTCTCGGATAGACGTTTAGCAACATTATTAGGTACAGATCAACACGCTGTGCGTGCTTATCGCCAAGGCTTAAATATTCGTCCAGTGTATAAACGTGTAGATACCTGTGCGGCGGAATTCTCAACTAATACTGCTTATATGTACTCTACTTATGAAGAAGAATGCGAAGCAAAACCAACCAATAAAAAGAAAATCATGGTGTTAGGCGGTGGTCCTAATCGTATCGGCCAAGGTATTGAGTTTGATTATTGTTGTGTGCATGCTGCGCTTGCCATGCGTGAAGATGGTTATGAAACAATTATGGTCAACTGTAATCCAGAGACTGTTTCTACAGATTACGACACTTCTGATCGCCTGTATTTTGAACCAGTCACCTTAGAAGATGTACTGGAAATTGTTGATTTAGAAAAACCAGTCGGTGTGATTGTTCAATATGGTGGTCAAACGCCATTGAAACTGGCACGAGATTTAGAAGCTGCTGGTGTGCCAATTGTTGGTACTACACCAGATGCCATCGATATGGCAGAAGATCGTGAGCGGTTTCAACAAATGTTGCAAAAATTAGGTTTGAAGCAACCGCCAAACCGTACAGCACGTAATGAAGTTGATGCTTTGCGTTTGGCTGAAGAAATTGGTTATCCATTAGTGGTGCGTCCAAGCTACGTATTGGGCGGCCGTGCAATGGAAATCGTACAAGAACAGGCCCAGCTTGAACGCTATATGCGTGAAGCCGTTAAGGTTTCTAATGAATCACCAGTATTGTTAGATAGATTTCTTAATGACGCATTAGAGGTTGATGTAGATGCGCTTTGTGATGGTGAAAACGTCATTATTGGCGGCATTATGGAACACGTGGAACAAGCAGGTGTGCATTCTGGTGACTCAGCCTGCTCATTACCGCCTTATAGCCTCTCAGCTAAGTTACAAGATGAATTACGCTTGCAAACTGTGCAAATGGCTAAAGCGCTAGGCGTTGTTGGATTAATGAATGTGCAGTTTGCTATTCAAGGTGAAACGGTTTATGTGTTGGAAGTGAACCCGCGTGCATCACGTACAGTGCCATTTGTATCCAAAGCTTGTGGCTTACAATTAGCTAAAATTGCTGCGCGTTGTATGATAGGCGTTTCACTGCCCGATCAAGGTGTGACTAAAGAGGTGATTCCGCCATTTTATTCAGTGAAAGAAGCGGTATTCCCTTTTATAAAATTCCCTGGTGTGGATACCATTTTAGGACCAGAGATGAAGTCTACTGGTGAAGTGATGGGCGTGGGTAATACCTTTGCCGAGGCATTCTTAAAATCACAATTAGGCGCGAGCACAAAATTGCCTACTGGTGGGCGTGCTTTTTTAAGCGTGCGTAAAGAAGATCACCTTAAAGTGATTGATGTCGCTCAAGCGCTCGCTAACTTAGGTTTTGAGTTAGTCGCAACTAAAGGTACTTCGCGTGCATTAATTGAGGCGGGTTTAACTGTAACACCCGTTAATAAGGTTGCAGAAGGGCGTCCACATATCGTAGACATGATTAAAAACAATGAGATTAGTTTTATTGTAAACGTAACAGAAGATAAGCGCGCGGTACATGATTCATATGCTATTCGTCGCACAGCTTTACAAAATAAGGTGACTTATTACACCACTTTAGCGGGTGCTAGAGCCGCTTGTATCGGTATGGCGCATATGGCAGAGATCACTGTCGAGTCTTTACAGAATTTGCATAAGCGTCTTAATTAAATCATCCTAATATAATAGGTGTATAAAAATGTTTTGAATTAAAATAGTTTAGAGTTAAAATCTTTAATTAATTACATTTTTTGTATTATTTTCTAAGCCACGCTAGGCGTCTAGTGTGGTTTTTATTTTTAGTAAGAGGTTTTTTATGGCATTAAATCAAATTCCAGTCACCGTTAAAGGTGCCATTTTATTAAAAGATGAACTGCAAACTTTGCGCAGTGTAGATCGTCCAAATATTATAGAGGCAATTGCTGAGGCGCGTGCGCAGGGCGACTTATCTGAAAATGCAGAATACGAAGCTGCAAAAGAAAAGCAGAGTTTTATTGAAGGTCGTATTGCTGAGTTGGAGAGCAAATTATCAAACCTACAAATTATTGACCCAACCACATTGAATGCAGAAGGTCGCGTAGTGTTTGGCGCAACGGTCAATATGGAAGATTTAGATTCTGGCGATAATAAAACCTACCAAATAGTAGGTGAAGACGAGGCAGATATTAAAGGCGGTAAGATTTCTATTGCCTCACCTATTGCACGTGCTTTAATTGGCAAAACTGCAGGTGATGTCGCGGAAGTATCAGCACCTGGTGGCATTAAAGAATATGAAGTCCTTGATGTTATGTATATCTAGCATTGACTTAGCTGAATAGAACAACTATGAATAAACTAGCCGATCAATTAGCACTTATTTTGACCACATTGTGGGTTGGTGCGCTATGGGCAATCGGTGTGACCGCATACGTGCTCTTCACTACGCTAAAAGGATTACAGTCAGATACACAATTGGCTGGTTTATTAGCAGGTAAACTATTTAATTTGGTTTCGTACTTGGGTTTATTTGCAGGCTTTTTTTTACTTATTCATCGATTGATGCGATATGGCACACCTGCGCTTAAGCAGACTTATTTTTGGGCGGTATTGGTGATTTTACTGCTAGTCGCTTTTGGTCACTTTGGAATTCAACCATTGTTAGCACAACTTAAAGTACAAGCATTATTAAGTGGTGCAATTAATGGAGATGTGATGAAAAGCGTTTTTGCCAGCCGTTTTGAGCGCTGGCATGGCATCGCAAGTGTTGCTTATGTTTTTGAGTGCCTGCTAGGTTTTGTGTTGGTGTTAAAAGCTAAGCAGTAGTTTTTGCATTAGTTTGTTGAGCGCATTTATATGAAAATGCACTATAAATAGGTTAAACATTTGAAAGATTAAAGCTTAGGAATAATAATTTTAGATTTTTCTTTAATAGTTTCAGAAACTCGATAAAACACCAATTGTTTACCAATATGATGCACTGCAGTTGCACCAGTTTTTTCGGCAATTTCTAAATACATCGTTTTACGTGCATCACGGTCATCACCTGCTATTTGCACTTTAATCAATTCATGTGAGCTTAAATTAAGCTCAATCTCTTTAAGTACGGTTTCAGTTAATCCGTTATTGCCTATCATCACAACTGGGCTAAGATTATGGCCAAGGCCGCGTAAAAAACTAATTTGTTTTGAATTCACTTGTAGTATCTTATTCATTTATATAGGTAATCACTTTAACAGATGAAGCGAACCAGAACCAGCAAAGCTTGGATGCAAGAGCATCTCAACGATGAATTTGTAAAACTTGCACATAAAGAAGGCTATCGCGCACGCGCGGCTTATAAGCTGATTGAGATTGATGATAAAGATAAACTTATTAAACAAGGCATGACGATTGTAGATTTAGGGTCAACGCCTGGTAGCTGGTCGCAGGTTGTTGTACAACGTTTACAAGGAAATGGACGTGTGATTGCTTTAGATATTTTAGATATGCAACCGATTGCAGGTGTGGATTTTATCCAAGGTGATTTCAGGGAAGAAACTGTTTTAAAACAGCTAGAAGAAAAGTTAAATGGTAAGCAAATAGACCTTGTAATTGCAGATATGGCACCCAATATGAGTGGTATTGTTGATGTAGACCAAGCCGGCGCAGCGTATTTAACTGAACTCGCTTTAGAATTTAGTCAGCAATGGTTGAAACCAGGTGGCAATTTTCTAGTCAAAGTTTTTGTCGGTGCTGGGTTTGACGAAGTAGTAAAAAATATGCGGGGTTTATTTGATAAAGTCGTGACACGTAAACCAAAAGCATCGCGTGACCGTAGTAGCGAAGTCTATCTGCTAGGCTTAGGTAGAAAAACTTTGAGCCATAAGTAATTCTTGAAGTTGAGTATTTATTCTTTAAGTGTGCGGGTAATCAGCCGTAAAGTTAGTATAAGCATTAAATTAGGTTTAAAATTAGATAGTAAATTATTGGTTTCATGTTGCGTTACTTCAACGCATCATAAAGGATTATAAATTGAATAATATCGCAAAAAGTATCGCCATTTGGTTGGCCGTTGCCATCGTACTTATGACTGTATTTAAACAGTTTACGGGATCATCGAAGGCAGATGGACAAATTGTTTACTCTCAATTTATTCAAGAAGTTAAAGATGGGCATATTGCTACCGTCTCTATAGAGGGTCGAGTACTTCATGGTCAAACATCTGACGGTAAAAAATTTACAACTTACGCACCATATGACCCAGGATTAATGGGTGACTTGCTTAAAAACAATGTGCGTGTAGAAGCCAAGCCAGAAGAAGAACAATCTTTATTGATGAGTATATTTGTATCCTGGTTCCCCATGATATTGCTGATAGGCGTTTGGATTTTCTTTATGCGCCAGATGCAAGGTGGCGGCAAAAGTGGTGGTCCATTCTCGTTCGGCAAAAGCAAAGCACGCCAGTTAGATGAAAGCTCAAATCAAACTACATTCGCTGATGTAGCGGGTTGTGATGAAGCTAAAGAGGAAGTGTCAGAGTTAGTTGAGTTTTTACGCGACCCAAGTAAATTTCAAAAACTAGGAGGTCGTATTCCGCGTGGCGTGTTAATGGTTGGGCCACCAGGAACAGGTAAAACTTTAATTGCTCGTGCCATTGCTGGCGAAGCTAAAGTACCATTTTTTACAATTTCAGGTTCTGATTTTGTCGAAATGTTCGTAGGTGTTGGTGCGGCTCGTGTACGTGATATGTTTGAGACTGCCAAGAAAAATGCGCCGTGCATTATCTTTATTGATGAGATTGATGCCGTTGGTCGTAGCCGTGGATCTGGCACTGGTGGTGGTAATGATGAGCGTGAGCAAACACTTAACCAAATGTTGGTTGAGATGGACGGTTTTGAAGCTAATTCCGGTGTAATTGTCATTGCGGCAACCAACCGTGCCGATGTGTTGGATAAAGCTTTATTACGCCCAGGTCGTTTTGATAGACAAGTAATGGTCGGTTTGCCAGATATCAAAGGTCGTGAGCAAATTTTAATGGTGCACATGCGTAAAGTGCCGATTGATGCAGATGTACGTGCGGATATTTTAGCCCGCGGTACGCCTGGTTTCTCAGGTGCAGATCTAGCTAATTTGGTAAACGAATCTGCATTATTTGCTGCGCGTCGCAATAAACGTACGGTTGATATGCAAGACTTTGAAGACGCCAAAGACAAAATTTTCATGGGTCCAGAACGTAAATCAATGGTAATGCGAGAAGAAGAACGTCGCAATACTGCTTATCATGAATCTGGCCATGCAGTGGTGGCGAAATTGTTACCAAAGGCAGACCCAGTACATAAAGTGACTATTATGCCGCGTGGTTGGGCATTGGGTTTAACATGGCAGTTGCCAGAGTTTGATCGTATTAGTAACTATAAAGATAAAATGTTGGAAGAAATCTCAATTTTATTTGGTGGTCGTATTGCAGAAGAGATTTTTATGCACCAAATGTCAACAGGTGCTTCTAATGATTTTGAACGTGCTACTAAATTAGCACGCGATATGGTGACTAAGTACGGTATGTCAGATAGTTTGGGTACCATGGTGTATACAGGCGGCGAGCAAGATTCATTTTTTGGTAGCATGAGCTCTAAAACGGTATCTGAAGCTACACAGCAAAAAGTGGATGCTGAAATCCGTCGAATTTTGGATGAACAATATGGTATCGCTCGCAAGCTGTTAGAAGATAACCGCGATAAAGTTGAGGCGATGGTGGCTGCTTTGTTGCAAATGGAAACCATCGATGCGGATCAAATTAATGACATTATGGCTGGCATACCTGTACGTGAGGCTAAACCAAAACAAGGTAAAGCTAATCCGCCATCAACTGGTGCAGGTGGTTCAACACCTAACATTAATCCAACACCACAGCCAACTGCAAAATTAGATGGCAGCAAAAATGAAATAGATATTAGGTTGTAGATAAACATGGTAAGTTTCAAAAAGGGCGCAAATATTGCGCCCTTTTTGTTATGATAACCCACTTACTTAATACTTTATTTCTTGATTATTGTAATCATCACATCATGTTTATCTGCGGAAAATTTCAATTAGATTTAACTAATCCATGCGTGATGGGTATTGTAAATGTCACGCCAGATTCCTTTTCTGATGGCGGGGAATACGCCTCAACAAAACAGGCAGTAGCGCATGCGCTGCAACTAGTAGAAGAGGGCGCGAGCCTATTAGATATTGGAGGTGAATCTACTCGGCCAGGTGCAACGCCTGTTAGTTTGGATGAAGAGCTAGCGCGTGTTATTCCGGTGATTGAAACACTGGCTAATATAGTGAATATCCCGCTATCAATCGATACCTATAAGCCACAAGTGATGCAAGCGGCAATTGATGCTGGCATTAGTATTGTGAATGATATTAATGCATTGCAAGCACCAACAGCGCTAGAAGTTGTAGCTAATAGTAATGTGGGTGTATGCTTAATGCACATGCAAGGCTCACCGCAAACCATGCAAATTGATCCACTTTATGACGATGTTGTAGAAGAAGTTAGCGATTTTTTAACAGCACGATTGAATGTTGCTATTCAGGCTGGAATTCCTTCAAACCGTATTTTGCTAGACCCAGGTTTTGGTTTTGGTAAGCGTACAGTGCATAATATCGCTTTATTAAAACAGCTAAAGCAGCTAACTATAATTGGTCAGCCTTTATTGGTAGGGTTATCGAGAAAATCCGTTTTAGGTCAGGTGTTGGGTGATAATAAAACAGACAGATTAGCGGCAAGTATTGCTGCCTCAGTTATTGCTGCAATTAATGGTGCCAATATTATGCGCGTACATGATGTAAAAGCAACTGTTGATGCTTTAAAAGTAGTGGCGGCTTTACAAGGCTAATAAATGGCAGTTAGCAAAAAATAAAATGATAAAAATAGGTTTAAATAATGGCTAAGAAGTACTTCGGAACTGATGGCATACGTGGGCGTGTAGGCGTTGCGCCTATTACGCCAGACTTTTTAATGCGCTTAGGTTATGCGGCTGGTCGTGTACTAACCGCTAATGCCGCCACAGATGGCGCTCATCCAACGGTGTTAATTGGTAAAGATACGCGTATTTCAGGTTATATGTTAGAAGCCGCGCTAGAGGCTGGATTATCTGCCGCAGGCGTTGATATTTTTCTGACAGGACCAATGCCTACGCCGGCAGTAGCTTACCTCACGCGTGCGTTACGCGCGCAAGCAGGTATTGTGATTTCAGCTTCACATAATCCTTTTGAAGATAACGGTATTAAGTTTTTTTCAGGTTTAGGTGCAAAACTTGGTGATGATATTGAACATGCCATAGAGGCTGAGTTAGAAAAACCGATGCAGGTGATGGAATCAGCAAAGCTTGGCAAAGCCCGCCGAATTAGTGATGCGGCTGGCCGTTATATTGAATTTTGTAAAAGTACTTTCCCTAATCAATTAGATTTGCGTGGTTTAAAAATTATTTTAGATTGCGCGCATGGTGCCACTTATCATGTGGCACCGCCAGTTTTTCATGAGTTAGGCGCTGAAATTATTGCGATTGGCAACGCCCCTGATGGCTTAAACATCAATGAAGGTGTTGGCACCACTCACCCACAAGCCCTACAAAAAGCAGTGCTAGCCCATCAAGCGGATTTGGGTATTGCTTTTGATGGCGATGGTGACCGTGTGATGATGGTGGATAGTAAGGGTCAGTTGCTAGATGGCGATCAGTTGCTTTATATTATTGCTTTAGCACAGCAACAGGCGGGCATTTTAAAGGGTGGCGTAGTTGGAACGCTAATGACGAATTTAGCGCTTGAACATACACTGCAACAACAAAATATTCCGTTTGCGCGTGCCAATGTAGGTGATCGCTACGTGCTAGAGCTATTGGTGGAGCGTGGATGGCAATTGGGCGGTGAAAACTCTGGGCATATTCTCATACTAGATAAACATAGTAGTGGCGATGCGATTATTGCTGCACTACAAGTCCTACACGCGCTTAAATCCAGCAAAAAAACATTGGTTGAAATGAATTCGGCATTGGTGCTGTACCCACAGGTTTTAATCAATGTAAAAACTGCAACTAAGTTTGATTTTAAAGCCAATAAAGATGTGCAAACTGCATTACAAACTGCCGAGAAGGAGCTAGGCGATACTGGTCGCGTATTATTACGCGCATCTGGCACAGAGCCTAAAATCCGCGTGATGGTAGAAGGTCAACATTTCGAGCAAGTGCAGCGTTTAGCTGAAAATATTGCAGACGCCGTGCGCAAAGCATCTATCTAAGTCTATTTAAAATTGCATTTAAGCTAATAAAAAAGGTGCTAAAAGCACCTTTTTTATTGTTAGGCGCCTAATGTTCACGATTTGTTTTTAAGCTTGTCATCAATCATTCATATCTACATGTAATTCTAGCCATGTACACAAAAGAGAAAACATTAAATGAGTATTCAATCTGGACTGAATACAAAATACACCTTAGTAATGTGGAGGTTATGATGAGTAATAAATATGTGATTAACAAAATGCAGTTGTTTTTAACGAACTTTCAAAAACTTGATAATGCCCTGTGCGTCAAAGTAAACCATACCAGCCAGTATAAATTGGTGCGCTTATGGTTTAGGTTGATTAGCAGGCTGGGCGATGGTATTTTCTGGTATACCGTGATGGCAGGCATTTTGCTATCACAAGGGCAGGCTGGCTTACAGCCAGTTATGCATATGTTATTAGCGGGTTTAGCAGGTACTTTACTGTATAAATGGCTTAAAGGTAAAACTTTACGCCCGCGCCCATATCAGGTGCGACAAGATATTTGGCTCACTGGTAAGCCGTTGGATCATTTTAGTTTTCCATCAGGCCACACGTTGCATGCCGTGGTATTTAGTAGCGTAGCGCTCGCTTATTATCCAGGATTAGCATGGTTGCTTATTCCTTTTACTGTACTTGTTGGCATGTCGCGCGTGATTTTGGGCTTACATTACCCTAGCGATGTGGTGGCAGGCGCTTCATTAGGTGCGCTTATTGCCAGCTTGTCTATGTTGATAGTATTTTAGTTTGTCTACTAGAATTACTTTAGCCTGAAAAAAAAACACAGATATATTTGATCAATAGTAAGAAATAGGCACAGGTAATTGCTGTGTTAATTCGTCTAAACAGCGCGTTCTCCATACGTCTAATTCCTCTAAACCAAGGTGATGCAATTCTGGCTGCCAAGCTGGGTGATGACCTTCTATTGCCTTATTAAAGTCTACCAAGGCACTTTCAGTTTTGCTCAAGTAGTAAACAAAGGTTTTGCTCACACCATTATCTGTGATACGAATGACTTGGTTAATGAGGTGAGGCAACTTAACTGTACGCAGCGTGGTGTCCCAAAAGGCAAGCTGTTTGAGAGTTTTACGTGTATGTGGCTCCGGGCAAGTAAAACAGAATGATACAAACGGAGCTAACAGCTCTAAATGCCGTCTGAGCAATTGCCCTGGGGTGTGAGTAACTTGCGGAGCAACGTAGGCATCCATTGCCCATTCTGAGGCAATATGCGCCACCATGCTTTCTTTGTTCCATAGCGCTTCATGTGCCGGTACAAAATGGTTATGGGCAATCACATCCACATATAAGTGACTAGCAAAACCAATAGCAATGGCAATTTCTTCTTCAGTTTGCGCAACAGTTAGCATGCGTTCTGCTTGTTGCCATTGATGTGTGGTATTAAATTTTTTCGAGATAACCGCCAAATCTGGCAAACAAGCGCCCGCCATCACTAATTCGGGAAATCTTTTGATAGCCGAGCGTAAGCGTTTGTCTAGCAAAGGCATGGACATAATCAATGATTGCGCGAAATATAGATGGGTAAATAAGCCCCAAGCATTAGCATCCACAGAGTACATCAGCAGTGGGCACCACCAATAAAAATTCTTAAAAATTTTACGCATTTGCATAAAAGCTAATTTGTCATGATGGCGTGAATAAAAAATGACGCGCATATGATTGTTTTGTGACAGTCATTAAGCTGTCATATTGGCTTACTAAGCTGGCTTATCAATCAATAACTAGCCATCAACAATAGGTTAAATAGATGAAAATATTGTTTATCTCCGATGTATATTTCCCACGTGTAAACGGCGTTTCTACCTCAATCAGAACCTTTGTTTCGCAACTACGATTATTAGGGCATACCGTTGATTTAATCGCACCCGACTACAACATTGCAACGGCAGACGAAGCCTGGATTAAACGCATACCTGCACGCAGTATTTATTTTGATCCTGAAGATAAACTGATGAAATACAACGCTGTGCTTAAGCGCCTGCCAGAGTTGCGTGATGAAAATTATGATTTACTACATACACACACACCGTTTGTAGCGCACTATGCCGGCGTTAAATTAGCCAAGTTGTTGGGTGTGCCTTGTATAGAAACCTACCACACTTTTTTTGAAGATTATTTGCATCACTATCTGCCGATTATCCCTAAAAATTTAGCTAAAAGCTTAGCGCGGCTTATTTCTAAAAAACAATGCAATGTGTTAGATGCCATGGTGGCGCCTTCGCAACCTATGCTTGATGTGCTGCGTACTTATGGTATATCAACCCAAGCACAAGTTATACCCACAGGTTTGCAAGCACATAGCTTTGCAGAGGCGGATGGCGCTGTGTTTAGAGCCAAATACGGTATTGCCCAAAACCGACCTATGCTGCTTTATGTGGGCCGCGTGGCGTTTGAAAAAAATATCAATTTCTTGCTAGATGTGACTAAAATACTCATTATCAAACAGCCCAATGCTTTGTTGGTGGTCACGGGTGAAGGCCCAGCAGAAGCCAGCTTACACAAGCAAGCTAAAGCGCTGGGTTTAAATCAAAATATCCAATTTATCGGCTATTTAGATAGAGCCACTGAACTTAACGCGTGCTATCAATCAGCTGATGTATTTGTATTTGCATCCAAAAGTGAAACGCAAGGTTTAGTGTTGCTAGAAGCCATGGCGCAAGGTACGGCAGTTGTTTCAATTGCCGAGCTAGGCACAAAGTCGCTATTAATTGAAGGTGAGGGCGTATTGATTTCTAGCGAAAACGCCACCGAATTTGCCAACAAAGTAGATTATTTACTCAGCCACGAAACAGAACGTTTAGCCTTAGGCGCAAAAGCCAAAGCCTATGTGGCAAAACGTTGGACAGATAAAGTCCAAGCGGAGAGATTAGTACAGTTTTATAGTGAATTAATTGCCTAATTCATAAGGTTAGCTTTAAATCAATGATTGTAGGTGGGGTTTTAACCCCACATGTGCGATGTTTAAAATAACCCTCGGGGTTAAACCCCCACCTACAAAAATTTCTAAAAAATCAATGTTTTTTGAAGGACCGACGCCCTGTCGCGAAAGCAGCATTAATAGTCTATAAATTTGTATTAATTTTGCAGGTTTGTAGGTAGGTAACTTGTTACCAAACCTACACGCCAGGCTCAATCATAAAGTTCGATTCAAACAACCAATCTCACGATGTAGGTTATCAGCAAATTTATTTAAAGCATTTTTCAATTGAGGTGCAAAAGGTTTTTCAATAAAAATATGTATGCCATATGCTGAAGTGAGTAACAAAAATATAGTACTCCAAAGAAGTATGTGAACATTGACTACTGGATATGCGATATTAAAAATCATAAATCCAATATTCTGATGAAGTAGATATAAGGGATAAGTCAGCACGCCGAGTAGATACCAATTAGTACGTCCAAAAATCCCAGTACGTCTTAGAGAAATTAGCATCATCAAAGCAAAAAAAGCAGTGATTATGGTCGCAACAATTACAGCGTTTATAGTTGTATTGTAGTGATTTTCAAACTCTCGTAAATTGTGTATCGACTGAAAAATTGATAAACACCAAGAAATTAAGATAATAGCAAGTCTTGCTGGTGTAATACCTTTAGACAAAATAATAAAGTATGTCGCCCCAGCAATAAAGAAACTTGAATAATCAGTTATTAATAAATACCGTAATTTACCTATTTGAACTATCTCTAGAGCTACTGACGCAATCAACCAAAGTATAATAAATGATTGTGCCTGATGTATTCTACCCATCATCAATATTATTATAATCAAAAAATAAAAACGCAATTCTACGAAAAGTGACCAATATGCACCGTCCATTGAGGGTACACCAATGAATCCGCTCAACATTGTCATGTTGACTAAATACTGACTTAAAGATGCGAAGTAACTCGACCCACCAATTGCTAAGGTTGCTAAAAATGTGATGGTGCAACATGCCCAGAAAGCAGGGTAAAGACGAACTACTCTAGATATAACAAAGTCCCGCAAACTTCCATTAGTTGCAGTCATCAAAATTACAAACCCACTAATCATGAAAAAAAGTTCAACTCCAAGATAACCATACTTTGATGCAGAGGTAAGCCATAGGTATGGCATGATTGTCATGTGATCTGCTGCATAACCTCTAAAGGTAAAATGAAAAAATACAACAGCAAGTGCTGCAATAAATCGTACAAGATCTATTTCATTAATTCTAGTAGTTGCCATATAAAATTATTACTTAAAGTTTAAATTAGTATCGCTGACTGTACATTTAGCTAAATTTAGGTCAGGGCGCATTAAAGGAATTCTATGTTTTGTGTATATTAAAAATTAGTCTGCTATGAATCTAATTAATTGATTAAAAAAAGGGCTTGATAAATCAAGCCCCATCTTAATCATCCTAAAAGCCTAGCAATCAATCAACCAAATTTACCGGTAATGTAATCTTCAGTTTCTTTACGGGTTGGGCGGGTGAAAATGCTGTCGGTATCGCCGTATTCAATCAATTCGCCAAGGTACATATAGGCGGTGTAATCTGAAACGCGGGCCGCTTGTTGCATATTGTGCGTGACTACTAAAATGGTGAGTTTGTTACGTAGTTCTGACATCAGCTCTTCAATATTGGCTGTTGCTATTGGGTCTAGCGCTGAGGTTGGTTCATCAAATAACATAATTTCTGGGTCGGTTGCCAAAGCACGTGCAATACATAAACGTTGTTGCTGACCGCCAGATAAGTTAAACGCTAAATCGTGCAATCTGTCTTTAACTTCGTTCCAAATTGCGCCGCCTTTAAGGGCTTCTTCTACTTTGTCATCAATCACGCGTTTGTTGCTTTCGCCACGTACACGTAAGCCGTAAGCTACATTTTCGTAGATTGATTTTGGAAATGGGTTTGGTTTTTGAAACACCATGCTAATGCGCATACGTACTTCAATGGGGTCAACGCCATCTGCCAGCACATTGGTATTATCTGGGTGCATGATGATTTCGCCATCGTATTTATTACCAGGATACAAATCGTGCATGCGGTTAAAGCAACGTAAATAGGTTGATTTACCACAGCCAGATGGACCAATCAGCGCGGTGATTTTATTCTCGTACAAAGGCATGTTGATGCCTTTAAGCGCTTTGTGTCCATTTGAGTAGTAAAAGTCTAAATTTTTAGATTCAGCTTTAAGCGCAGTTGTTGGTGTCACCATGAAGTTTTTTCCTGAAAATCAATTATTTTAAATGGGCGTAACGAATCGATTGCTAAATTTAATTACCATTTAATGTTTTTACGAATATTGTAACGTAAGTAAATGGCCGTTCCGTTCATTAGCAAAGTCACTAAAATGATGATGGCGCCTGTTGCAGCAGCATTTACATGGAAAGCATGATCTGGACGTGATAACCAGTTAAACATTTGAATAGGCATGACGGTAAAGCCTGAATGTAACCATTCAAAATTTAAAAATGGCGGGCTAGTGGTAATAGGTGAAGGTGGTAAAAAAGCAATAAACGTTAGGGCGCCAATGGTAATAATAGGAGCTGTTTCGCCTAACGCACGCGCCATACCGATAATCACACCCGTTAAAATACCACCGTAAGAATATTTTAATACGTGGTCGTACACCACTTGCCATTTAGTGGCACCCACGGCATAAGCGGCTTCACGTATGGCTACAGGAATACCACGAATCGCTTCACGTGTAGATACAATAACAATCGGTAGAATGAGCAAACCCAATGTCAAGCCCGCTGTAAGAATACTTTGACCTAAGCCTAAGCCATAAACAAATAAGCCCAGTGCTAACAAGCCGTAAATGATTGAAGGCACACCCGCTAAGTTAGAAACGTTAATTTCAATGAGGTCAGAAAACCAGTTTTTAGCTGCGTATTCTTCCAAATATAAACCTGCTGCTACACCCATAGGTACAGCAGTTAAAAATGTTACCGACATCACCAGCGCAGAACCTACCCAAGCGGATAGCAAACCAGCACTTGCTGCACGACGAGATGGATATTCACTTAAAAATTCTAAATTAAATTTTGAACTGCCATCCATGACTAAATCAACAAAAAGCACTAGCAAGGTAAGTAAACCTACCATCAGTGCTATTAAACCAAGAATTGAAAACAGATAGTCTTTAAGTTTGTGGCGCTTAATCATTGCGCGAACTTCATCCAGATTTTGCACTACTGGTGAAGTCATGCTGCCTGTAGTATTGGTGATATTGCTCATATTAATAATTCTCACGATATTTTTTACGGACCACGTGGCCAATAATGTTAAAGCCCAAGGTCATTGCCATTAATACTAAACCTGCGGCAAAAATACTTTGGTAACCTATGCTACCGTGGGGTAAATCGCCCAGTGCCACTTGCACAATGTACGCGGTAATAGTGGCGGCGCTGTCTAATGGGTTAAAAGTTAAATTAGGTTGCTGACCAGCTGCAATAGCTACCACCATGGTTTCACCTACAGCACGAGAAATACCTAAGATATACGCGGCCACAATGCCAGATGTAGCAGCAGGGGTCACCACACGAATAGCAGTTTGAAAGCGCGTTGCACCCATGGCGTAAGAGCCTTCGCGCATGCTCATAGGCACAGCACGCATGGCATCTTCTGCTACTGAACTAATGTAAGGGATAATCATAATACCCATGACCAAACCTGCACTTAACATGTTAAAGCCAGGTAAATCGGGGTACATTTTTTGTAGCAATGGTGTCACAAAAAACAAAGCAAAATAACCAAATACTACGGTAGGCACGCCCACCAGAAGTTCTAATAACGGTTTAACAATTTCGCGTACTTTGTGTGATGCAAATTCAGATAAATAAATAGCACCAACAGTACCTACTGGTATCGCTACACAGAGCGCAATAAATGAAGTGGTGAGTGTGCCAGAAACTAAAGGCATAATGCCGTAATGCGCATCCTCAAATAAGGGAGTCCATTGTGTGTCAGTAAAAAAATCGATTATTGATACTGTTTTAAAGAACCCTAATGATTCCCACAATAAAATAGAGACGATGAAAAAAGTAGTGGCTACTGCAGAGAGTGCAGCCAGCATGAGTATAAATTCGATAATGCGTTCTTTAATGTTTCTACGCACATTTTTAGCTAAACGCGGGCTTATGGATAAGCTGGATGTATTAGGTAACATTTGGGTCACAGTGTTCATTTTAGACTTTTCTATTGTAGCGGAAATGAGGCTTAGTCAACCTGTTTGTAATGACAACTCGTTATAGCTTGGCAACCATTAGATTGCATTTCAAAACAATAAATATTTAAAAATAATGAGAGCAGATTGCGCTACTCTCATTATCACTACAAGCTTACTTAATTACTTAATTACTTAACGCGGCTTAAGATATCAACAATTTTGATACCAACTTCAGAAGTACCGTTAAAGCCCGTGCCTGCTTTTAATGCTTTAAAGTGATCACCCACTGCAACATAATCAGCATCTGGTAACGCTACATATTTCACCTCTGTGACTAACTTAGGTGCATTTTTTAGGTAGAAATTAACGAATGCTTTAACTTCTGGTTTAAATGCTGCCGCAGTAGCATTGACATAAATGAATAATGGACGTGAAAGCGGTTGGTAAGTACCGTTTTTAACCGTTTCAGCAGAAGGCGCTACCGCAGGTGCGCCAGCTTTAGCCACGATAGGAATAGCACGTAGTTTATCTTTGTTTTCTTCGTAATAAGCTAAGCCGAAGTAACCCATACCACCTACATTGCTTGAAACGCCCTGAACTAACACATTGTCATCTTCTGATGGTGTGTAATCTGAACGGCTAGATTTTGCTTTACCATTAATGGCTTCTGTAAAGTAATCAAACGTACCAGATGCTGTACCTGGACCAAATAATGCGAGTGGTTTATTTGGGTAAGCTGGGTTAATTTGATTCCATGTTTTCACACTAGAACCTGACGACCAGATTTTTTTCAATTCTTCAACGGTTAAACTTTTAACCCAATCATTTTTGCTGTTAACAACAACGGTTAAGCCATCATAAGCAATTGGTAATTCAATGTATTGAATACCCGCTTCTTTACAAGCATCAATTTCTTTTTTCAAAATTGGGCGCGATGCATCAGAAATATCAGTTTCGCCGCGGCAAAACTTTTTAAAGCCACCACCAGTTCCAGATTCACCAACGGTGACTTTGATTTTTGTCTCTTTTTGAAACTCTTCAGCTACGGCTTCAGTGATTGGGTAAACGGTGCTTGAACCATCAATTTTGATGATTTTATCAGCCGCATAAACATGGCTAATAGTGAATGTGCTAGCAACTATAGTTGCTAAACCTAACGCTTTAATAAATTTTGCTTTCATCATATTGCTTTGCATTATTTTTCCTTTAATTGAAATTCGGTACTACAAACTTAATTTAACTTTATCAAACAATTATGACAATTTTGTGACAAATAGCTAATTTACCTATCTTACAATTTATTGCTACATTAAATCCAGTGGTTGCTAAACAGCATACAACTTCATTATTTATAGGGTCATGTATAATCACACCTTTGGATTTAATACTGACGGAACAAGTGCATGGAAGCCGAACAACTCAATATTATTAACAATCGATTAGCCCATTTATCTGAGCGCCATTTAGCGCTTAGGGGGTATCTTTGACTTTGAAAATAAGCAACAACGTTTAGAAGAGGTTAATGGCTTATTAGAAGACTCTAATATCTGGAACGATGCTGCCAAAGCGCAAAAGCTGGGTAAAGAAAAACGTGAGTTAGAGTTAGTGGTTTTTCATCTACAAACCATTGAAAACAATATTGCCGATAGTCGCGAACTATTTGATATGGCACGCGATGAACATGATGA
>JAYVFU010000231.1:0-27245 GCA_043772865.1 Methylophilaceae bacterium | reverse complement strand
CTTGGTGCCCGAGACCGGAATCGAACCGGTACGCCCGCTATGAACGAAGCGGCGGATTTTAAGTCCGCTGTGTCTACCGATTTCACCACTCGGGCCCTATGACGCCGCAGTTGTGACGTTTCGGCAATGACTTTGGAGGCGCGGCCCGGAGTCGAACCGGGCTAGCCGGATTTGCAATCCGGTACATAACCGCTTTGTTACCGCGCCCTATCTGATCCACTTCGGTAAAGCCAGGTGCTCTACACATTCGAAATTCTATCCACTACGACCGACTACTCCAATAAAAAAGGACAGCATTTTGAAGTGCTGCCCTTTAAATTGGAGCGGGAGAAGAGTCTCGAACTCTCGGCCTCAACCTTGGCAAGGTTGCGCTCTACCAACTGAGCTACTCCCGCTTAAAGAAGTCAGCATTTTAGCGATTTTTACTACTAAGTCAAGGCTAAAATGCAGTAATACTATTTATAGGGTTTTCACCTCTTAATTTATCCCTAAAAACCAATCAGTTTATTTGGGGAAGCACATTAAGAGGTGTGCATTTTAGCGGGATTTAAGCTTGTGTCAAGCCTATAATGTAGGCTTAATTGCTCGCTTAATTATTGGCATCCATTTTGCCGATTTGCTTAGCCGCCGCTTTTAAATAATAAGCCATTGAAAGCAATGTTAAAAACGCCGCAATGGCAATTAAATAGCGCCCAACCAGCTTGGTATTAAGCCGGCCAATATTATCCCAATATAATAAAAATAATATGGCGAACATTTGAGCGGCTGTTTTAATTTTGCCTATAAGTGCAACGCCTACACTGCTACTCTGACCCGCTCCTGCCATCCACTCTCGTAGTGCGCTAATGGCAATCTCGCGACCAATAATAATAAGCGCAATAACTGCACCTACGCGCCCAAATTCAACTAGCACTAGCAAAGCTGCTGCCACCATGAGTTTATCAGCCACAGGATCTAAAAAAGCACCAAAACTTGAAGTTTGGTTGAGTTTACGCGCTAAGTAGCCATCGAGCCAATCTGTGATGGCAGCAACAGCAAATATACTGGTTGCAGTGAAGTTTACCCAGTGTGCAGGAATAGCATTGGGTGGTAGGTAAAAAATAGCAACAAAAACAGGAATGAGTAAAATACGCAGCCAAGTGAGCATGGTTGGAATGTTACACAGCATTAATGTAGCTCCTGATAAATTTTTTCTGCCAGACTTTGGCTGATGCCTTCAACTTGGGCAATTTCATCCATACTAGCACTTTTTACGCCGTCTAGCCCGCCAAAGCGTGTAAGCAGAGCTTTACGTCGTTTCGCACCTATGCCTGCAATATCTTCCAAACTTGAGTGCATACGTGCTTTAGCGCGCCTTGCACGATGACCTGTAATGGCAAAACGATGGGCTTCATCGCGGATTTGTTGCAGCAAATGTAAGCCGCGATTATCTTTTTCTAAATTAAGCATTTCACCTGTGTCAGAAAAAATCATAGTCTCTAAACCTGGGCGACGCTCTTCCCCTTTGGCAATACCCACTAGCAGAATATCCGCCATACCTACTTCTTGCATCACATCAATTGCAACACCCAGCTGGCCTTTGCCGCCATCAATAAAGATTAAATCTGGGCGTTTGCCTTCGCCTGCTGCCACCTTTTTATAGCGCCTTGTTAATACATCTCGCATGGCTGCATAATCGTCTCCAGGCGTGATGCCAGTGATGTTATAACGTCGATACTCGCTATTTTGCATATCGCCACGATCAAACACTACGCAGCTACCCACAGTGGCCTCACCCATGGTATGGCTAATATCAAAACACTCAATACGTTCAATGTTATCTGCTAAATTGAGCGCCTCTCTCAATGCCAGTAAGCGGGCTTCTTGATTTGCAGTTTGCGCAGCACGCTGGGTTAGAGCTAGCTCTGCATTGGTTTGAGCCATTTTGAGCCAGACTTTTTTATCACCAGTGGCATTGGTATTAATGCGCACTTTGCGCCCAGCTTGCTCGGTAAATACTTCTTCAAATAATGGTATGTCAATTTCCACACCCAATACAATCAGTGGCGGTGTGTTTTGCGCTACGTAATGCTGTGATAAAAACGCCTCAACGGTATCGCTCAATTCTGCATGATCAGCATTTTTAGGGAAATAGCTTTTATCACCTAAATGGCGACCACCGCGTATCATCACTAAATTAATGCAATGCTGACTTTCAAACTGTGCACAAGCAATCACGTCGGCATCTGACACATTAAAATCGCTCACAAACTGTTTAGCTTGTACTTGCCTCAATGCCTGCATGCGATCACGAAATACAACAGCTTGTTCATATTGCTGATCTTGCGCAGCTTGAGTCATTTTTTCGCTAAGCTCATCCATCACCTCAGTTGTTTTGCCCTGCAAAAATAGGGCGGCATGATGCACATCATGCTGATAATTAGCTTCAGAAATAAAGCCTACACAGGGCGCAGTACAGCGCTCAATTTGAAATTGTAGGCAAGGTCGCGAGCGATTAGCAAACACTGTATTTTCGCAAGTGCGCAGACGAAACACCTTTTGCATGAGCTGTATGCTTTCGCGTACTGCGAATGAACTAGGGAAAGGCCCAAAATATTGGTTACCTTTACGCTGTGCACCACGATGGAAAGCCAAACGTGAGAATTGATCGCTGGTTAAGCTGATATATGGATAAGATTTATCGTCCCGAAACAACACGTTATAGCGCGGCATCAAGCCTTTAATGAGATTATTTTCCAGCAATAAAGCTTCAGTCTCATTGCGCGTGACGGTTGTTTCTATACGTACAATATTGCTCACCATCATGCGGGTGCGGGGTGAGGGCAGGTTTTTATTAAAGTACGATGAAACACGTTTTTTGATGTCTTTAGCTTTACCCACATAAATCACCTCATCTGCCACGTTGATCATGCGGTAAACGCCAGGCAGGTTGGGGAGATTTTTTAAAATGGGTTTGGGATCAAACGTGATTTTAGTATCGGACATACTTGTATTTTAACATCACCGCTGTCATTCCCGCGTTCGCGAGATTGACGAATTGGACAAAAGTTGGTGTTGAAAAAATTTAAGAAGTTTTAGCTTCTGCAATTCGCAACAAACGCGCTTCTTCTGCTTTTTTTGTATCGTCAATTTCGCGCATCACACTTTTTAAATCAACCGCTTTTGTGTTTTGCTTAAATCGACCTGTCAGTTCGGTTTCTAAGGTTAAATTGCCATGCGCATATAACGCCCAAATTTCTTTGGCATACTGAGTAGTAAGTAATTCAGGGGCAAAAAGACCAAAATAATCTCGCAGATTACCCACATCACGTTCAAGCATAGTGCTCGCGTGGTTATTGCCTGCAGCATCCACTGCTTGCGGCAAATCGATAATCACCGGGCCATCTTCACCCATTAAAATATTAAATTCAGACAAATCGCCATGCACAATGCCAGCACACAACATACGCACTACTTCTTTAAGCAAACTAGCATGATGCATGCGCGCATCCTCTGCGCTAAATTCCACATCATTTAACCTTGGGGCTGCGTTACCGTTTGCATCGGTCACCAACTCCATGAGTAGCACACCTTCGTAAAAGTTATACGGCTCTGGCACGCGCACACCAGCATTGGCTAAACGATACAAAGCATCCACTTCGGCACTCTGCCAAGCAGCTTCTTGTGATTCTCTACCAAATTTTGAGCCTTTAGCCATTGCGCGACTTTGACGACTATTTTTAACTTTACGACCTTCGGTGTAGTCCACACTCTGCCTAAAACTGCGATTATTAGCCTCTTTATATACTTTGGCGCAACGCACTTCATCACCACAACGCACCACATAAACAGTGGCTTCTTTACCGCTCATCAGCTGGCGCATCACTTCATCAATTAAGCCATCTTCTAAGAGAGGCTCTAGTCTTTTTGGAATTTTCATAGGTTTATTTTAGCACTTCCTATCTCTAACTAGGAGCAAAATCAAAGTCTCTGGATTCCGACTTTCGACGGAATGACGCTATCGGAAATTTTGATTTTAATGCTTGGCTAGAGCATTTGTAATGCTAGCTAGCGCTAACAAGGATTTTTAATACTAATACGTGGGGTAAAAGCACATATTTTATTGGCTAATTAAGTTACCAAAGCCGCTCAATTTCATAAGCATCTAACATGGTATCTGCTGAAATAATCGCCAATTTCTCTGCTTGTGCTTGCGCGACTAACAATCTGTCAAAAGGGTCTTTGTGAAAATAAGGTAATCGCTCAGCGTAATCAATATGTGAAAGTTTGATGTCAAGCCATGTAAATGCACTGATTTGTATATGTCTGAGTATATAAGAAGATACTGATGTCTCTAACTTTAGCTTGCCTTGGCTAGCTTTAATTGCCAGCTCCCAAGCTGTTGCGCCGCTGATATAACATGCATTATCTTTGTCACTGATTAAATTTTTAGCTTGCTTGCTTAATTTCTTGTCATCTTCTACCCACCATAAAAAAACATGGCTATCTAACAATAATTCCATTAAATGTAATCCTCAAAGCCTTCTGGAATTGCATCAAAATCCTCAGCCATGTAAAGAATTTCGTGTTTGCCTAAACCAGGCACACGTTGCTTGGGAGTTTGAGGTACGATTGGTGAAAGTTTGAGCAAGGGCTTATTATCTTTAGCAATAATAATTTCCTCACCCAGCATGGCTTTTTTAACCAAACTAGAAAAATTGGCTTTTGCTTCTGCGATATTGAATTGTGTCATGATTGACTCCTTAAATCTCTTGTTGGTCATCTTATATGACCAACTTAAAAAATACAATAGAAGCTACTTAATCATCCAGCAACTTGCCTGCAATCGCCCAATCTTCATAAGCCACTTCTTCAAATGTGATGTAAATATAAGATTTAGGTTTATTGGCAACGCGCTCTAAAGTCTCGGTGATTTCTTTGGCAATTTGTGCTTTTTGCTCGCGGGTGACGCTACCAGCTAGTTTGATATTGACGTAGGGCATTGCAATCTCCTCTATTAAAAAAATCCAGTTTAAAATTACAGCTTAAAAAATAATGCTTAATAAATTAGCTTAATGATGATCATGCTCTAAGGCAGAGTGTGAGTGGCTCTCGTGATGTGACGCATGCTCATGGTGTTGATGCGCATCAGTATGGAACCTTGCTTGGTGATCATGACCACCACAATTATCGGTTTCTACTTGCACTATGCTGTGTCCAATATTGAATTCATGCGCCAGCATTTCATTCACTTCATGCACGATTTTTTGACTGGTGCTCACCATTTGCTCAGCCACCGTAATATGGCAAGTGGCCGCGATTAAACCTGATGACACTGTCCACACATGTAAATCATGCACACTGAGTACACCTGCTACATCATTAATTGAATGTTCCACACTAGCCAAATCCATACCGACTGGTGCCGCTTCCAGTAATATTTGTATGGATTCATGCAAAATTCCCCATGAACTCCACAATACAAGCAGCGCAAATATAATCGAGACTATCGGGTCTGCTATATAAGCACCTGTTAACATGATAACGACCCCTGCGATGACCACACCCAAAGAAGCGGCGGCATCACCCAACATGTGCATATAAGCGCTTTTAAAATTTAAATCATTTTTTGCAGCCGCATGAAACCACCATGCAATGCCTGTATTCACCAAAATAGCCACTAAAGCGACCCATATCATAGGGCCAGTTTGCACTTGTTCTGGCGCACGTAAACGCAAAATGGCTTCATAAAAAATAACGCCCGCCATCACCACTAAGCCAGCCGCATTGATCAACGCTGCCAAAATACCAGCGCGATGGTAACCAAAAGTAAGCTTATTATCGGCTGGCTTTTTAGCCACCCAAATCGCATAAGCAGATAATGCAAGCGCTAAAGCATCGGCCAAGTTATGTCCTGCATCTGACATCAATGCCAAACTATTGGCGCGATAACCAATAAAAGCTTCTATCAAGCAAAAAATGAGCGTGATACCAAAAGCAATCCACATTTTGTTTGCCGAAATACCTGCGCCATGGTTAATGTGATTGTGCGAACCCGACATAAATGACCTTCAATATTGATTAAACACGTTTAATACCCTTGTACGATTTTAACTTATAATTCGAGTCACCGAATCGTATCAGTCACATTTAAATATTTATGGCATCCAATTTACATGCTTAGCTACCGTCACGCTTTCCACGCAGGCAATCATGCCGATGTACTTAAACACTTTGCACTCGCCCAAGTATTAAGCTACTTTAACCAAAAAGATAAACCTTATTGGTACATCGATACCCATGCTGGCGCGGGCATGTATGCACTGGATGCGGGTTATGCGTTACAAAATGCAGAATTTGAAACTGGTATTGCACGGCTGATGGCAGCACCTCAATTACCACTGGCATTGACTGAGTTTAGCCAATTGATTCAGCGTATGAATGTAGAAAATAAACTGAGCTTATATCCAGGCTCACCAGCCATTGCGGAGCAGTTTATTCGCGCAGACGATAAAATGCGTTTATTCGAATTACATCCTAGCGATAACAAATTACTGTTAGAAAACTTTAAACATCATAGCCAACACTTAAAAAATAATCGCGTAAAAATCGAAATGCAAGATGGCTTTGCTGGAATTAAAGCCATATTGCCGCCAACCACCAAACGCGCCGCGGTATTGATTGATCCGCCTTATGAAGATAAACAAGATTATCAACGCGTGGTGACTTGTATTAAAGAAAGCTTGCAACGCTTTGCTACGGGTACTTATATAGTGTGGTACCCGCTTTTACAGCGCGATGAGCCGCTTGCTATGGTGAATAAATTACAAAACTTAGATTGTGCCAACTGGCTTAATGTAACGTTGAGCGTACAAACCCCATTTGCTGATGGCTTTGGTATGTTTGGTAGCGGATTATTTATTGTCAATCCACCTTATACACTGCCCAAAACATTGGATGATAATTTACCCACACTAGTCGATTTATTAGGTCAAGATGAAGGTGCAAGTTATCAACTGACTAGCCAAATCAGCTAGGGAATAACGCTTGAATTTAAGAAAATTAGACGCATTTATGTCACTGATACTGGTTATAATCGTTGAGTCATTACTGAATAATTATTAAGGAATTTTCATGCAGGAAAAAGTCGTTCAACAAAAAAGTAAGCAAAGTGGCACTTACAAACAAACCAATATGATGGGCAACATTTTATTTGGCAGCCGCTGGCTACAATTACCACTTTATTTGGGCTTAATTGTCGCGCAAGGTGTGTATGTTTTTCACTTTGCAGTTGAGCTATTCCACTTAGTACAAAAAGTACCCAGTTTACGTGAGGCAGATATCATGTTGATTGTATTGGGTTTAATTGACGTAGTGATGATCTCCAACTTGCTGATTATGGTGATTGTTGGTGGTTACGAAACTTTTGTATCGCGCCTCAATTTAGAGGGTCACCCAGATGAGCCTGATTGGTTATCGCATGTTAATGCTAATTTGCTTAAGGTAAAGTTGGCTACAGCCATTATCGGTATATCTTCAATTCACTTGCTTAAAACGTTTATCAATGCAGAAAATTTAACCGATAAAGTGCTGATGTGGCAAACGATTATTCACATGGCATTTGTCTTTTCAGCGATTTCTATCGCCTACATTGATAAATTGATGACGCACTCGCCAGTAAACCAGGTTGAGTAAATTCCGCGATTAAATCTTCACCTGCTTGCGGCTAATTGGCGTATTAGCCGCATCAATCACCACGGTAAAATTATCCACACTCACAGTGTGCTGTTCTTCAGTTTCTACAATCACACGCCAATCTCCCGCGCTCAAATTTTGCTTATAAGTGTTGCCTCTAAACCCTGCTAGGCGCCCACCATTTAAGCTAAAACCAATGCGTGATGTCGTCAGCCAGTTAGCGCCCTGTTTATGCTCCCAGCGATGATACAAACGTGTTTGCAAGCCCTGTGGCGCAAATATGGCAGTGACACAATATAGCCGTTCGCCAGCCGCAATATGTATATCGTTGGATAATAAACGCCAAGGCTGCCACCACGGAATAGCATCTACACTTAACCTAAAAACACCTGTAGTTTTAGTTAAATCTGTGCCAATTTTTGCATCTAATTTAACCAAAGGCACTGGCGGAATCACATCACTAAAATAAGCAACCACCAGCAACGCCGCAACCAGCCATGTAGGGATAATAGAGGCAGAAAATTTACTTTTTAATGCGGTAGGTATAACCGAAGTTTGCGCGGTATCACTATTGGCAACACGCTTTACTTGGTGCGCTTTTATGTAAAAATAGTGCGTAAAACCAGCGCCAGCTATGGTACTGAGTACAAACCAAAACCAGTGAATACTTCCCAATAAGCATGGCAACAAAAAATTGAGCAATAAAATCGAGCAAAAACCAAACATGGTCCAAGAGATGGTATTTTGCTTGTAATGGTGTTCTAAAAATTCATTTCCCAGCAAAGTGAGTGCCAATATAAGTGACCAAACCAGTGCGTAGACATAACTTGCACTTTTAAAATACAAAATAAACAAGGCACTTAACAAGCTACCAAACAAAAATTGCAACAAAAAATAAGGTGCTATTTCGCGCCATTTTTTTGGCAAAACACGTAATAGCTTACCTTGTGTTAAATGTTCAGTTAACTGCTCTTCAGACTTTTCAGCATGATGGGCAAGCCACCATAAAATAAGCCCCGCAGCCACTAAATAGGTGCTGAGTATAATTAAATCACTTTGCTGTACTTGTTTGCCTATAGTAAGTGCATCCCACGCAAATCCCCCTAAAAAGAAGATAGCTGGCAAATATTGTCGGAGTTTTTGTAGGCTCAAAAAAATCTCTATTTTTGTTGAATAGCTATTTGTTGAATGGCTATTTGTTAAATAGACAGCAGTATAGTTAAAAAGCCGCAAATGCGGCTTTTTAATCACTTCAAATGTGTAAGATTAAATATTAAAAGATTAAGCAATTTCAGCGATTGCAATCACTTTTTTAAGCTTATCTAGAGAACCTTTATATTCCGTCATTTGGTCAAAATTGAGGTATTTATAAATTTCAGCGGTATTGCTTAACTTGCTGCCTATGGTTTCTAAATATTCTGCTTGCGTTGGAATCCGACCAAGCTTGGCGCACACAGCTGCCAGCTCGGCTGAACCTAAATACACACGCGCATCTTTACCCATTCGGTTATCAAAGTTACGGGTACTGGTCGAAAATACCGTTGCTTTATCTGCCACACGTGCTTGATTACCCATGCACAAGCTACAACCTGGCACTTCGGTTCGGGCACCCGCCACACCAAACACTGAATACACACCTTCATCACGCAGTTGGCTTTCATCCATGCGTGTTGGTGGTGCAATCCATAACCGTGTTGGTAACGCGCCAGAACCTTCTAGCACTTTTGCCGCGGCACGGTAATGACCGATATTGGTCATGCAGCTACCAATAAACACTTCATCCACTTTATCGCCCTCTACAGCTGAAAGCGGCTTAATGTCATCTGGATCATTCGGGCAAGCCAGCAGCGGCTCAGTGATTGCATTTAAATCAATCTCAATGATATGGGCATACTCAGCATCTGCATCTGGTTGTAATAACTCAGGCTTATCTAACCATGCTTGCATTGAAGCAATGCGACGTTGCAAAGTACGCGCATCTTCATAGCCATCATCAATCATGTTTTGCATCAACACAATATTTGAGCTTAAAAACTCAATCACGGGTGCTTTATCTAAATGCACCGCACAACCGTTAGCAGAACGCTCAGCAGAAGCGTCGGCAAATTCAAATGCTTGCTCGACTTTAAGGTTAGGCAAGCCTTCAATTTCTAAAATACGACCATTAAATACGTTCTTTTTACCTTGCTTACCTGTAGTAAGTTCGCCCGCTTGAATGGCCGCATAGGGAATTGAATTGACCAAGTCACGTAAAGTAATGCCCGGTTGCATTTCACCTTTAAAACGTACTAATACTGACTCTGGCATATCTAAAGGCATGGCACCCATTGCGGCTGCAAAAGCCACCAAGCCTGAACCCGCTGGGAAAGAAATACCGATTGGAAAACGTGTATGTGAATCGCCGCCAGTACCCAAAGTATCAGGCAAAATAAGACGGTTTAACCATGAGTGAATAACGCCATCGCCAGGACGTAAACTCACACCACCACGGCTGCTCATAAATTCTGGCAAGCTATGTTGCAATTTAATATCCACTGGCTTTGGATAAGCCGCTGTATGGCAAAAACTTTGCATCACTAAATCTGAACTAAAACCCAAGCAAGCCAACTCTTTCAACTCATCACGTGTCATGCCGCCAGTGGTATCTTGGCTACCGACTGTCGTCGCTTTAGGTTCACAATAAGTCCCTGGACGCACACCTGTGCCTTCTGGCAAGCCACATGCCCTACCCACCATTTTTTGCGCAAGCGTGTAGCCTTTGCCCGTATCTTTTGGTGCGATGGGTTTAATAAATAAATCAGAGGCTGGCATACCTAACTCTTGACGTGCATTAGTCGTTAAACCACGACCAATAATTAACGGGATGCGGCCACCAGCGCGCACTTCATCTGGCATAGTTAATGGTGCTAAATTAAAGGTAGCAATAGTTTCACCAGCTTCATTGAGCACTTTACCTTCAAATGGAAATAAGGTAATCGTATCGCCAGTTTTCATTTTTGAAACATCACACTGAATGGGCAATGCACCTGAGTCTTCAGCGGTGTTGAAGAAAATAGGCGCGATTTTACCGCCTAGTATCACACCACCAGTGCGTTTGTTAGGGATGTTAGGAATATCATCGCCCATAAACCATTGTAATGAGTTAATCGCAGATTTACGTGATGAACCCGTGCCTACGACATCGCCCACATAAGCGAGTGGCAAGCCTTTTTCTTTTAAGGTATCAATTAACTTTAGACCTTCAGGCATTTTGTTAATTAGCATTGCTTTGGCATGTAAAGGAATATCTGGGCGGCTCCATGCATCTTGTGCAGGGCTTAAATCATCCGTGTTGGTTTCGCCGTCTACTTTAAACACGACCAATTTAATTTCTTTTGCCAAGCTTGGTTTATTGGTAAACCACTCGCCATGTGCCCATGATTGCATGAGTTTTTTTGCAGATTCATTGCCACTTTTAGCCAACTCCGCGACATCATGAAATGCATCGAACATTAAAATAGTATTAGATAAAACAGACGCTACACTTGTTGCCATATGAGTACTGAGTAAGCCTACTAAAGCTTGTACGTTATAACCGCCCAACATGGTACCGAGTAACTCCACTGCTTTTTGTGGCGTGATTAACGGCGAGGTAGCTGCCCCTTTAGCAATATCTGCTAGAAAAGCCGCTTTAACATAAGCCGCTTGATCGACACCCGCAGGGGTGCGATTTGCCAGCAAATCGACCAAAATTGGTGCATCGATATCTGAAGGATTTTTAAGCAATTCTACAAGGGCAGCAACCTGCTCTGCATTAAGTGGTAATGGCGGAAGACCAAGCGCAGTGCGCTCCGCAACGTGTTGATGGTAGGCAACTAACATAATAAAACCTCTAAATTATAATTTTTATGACGATGAATAATGATTAAATACGATTATAGCGTGGATAAATTCGACTTAAAAAATCCATTTTAGTACTTTAGCTTTAACCTTGATGCAATGAACGTGCCTAAGCTAAATATTAACACTAGGCTAAATATTTATAGTAAGCACACCAAATTAATACAAAGCTTAACCCAGCGATTTAATACAGCGCCTTAGCAAACGGTGTGGAGCAAGACTTTCCTTTAGCAGTAGATACTAAAAAATCTAATCTTTCTTTTTCATAATCAGCACCGTGCTTTCTTTGCAAATAAGCCCGCACTTCCATCACATCGGCAAAGCCATTTTTATCGGTATCCATCAATGCAATATTTTCTTCTACGGTTAGGTAGTTGTGGGTGATTGCTGGCGAGGATAAGGTTTCTGCTTGCGCTAAATGTGCGAATAAAAGAACTGTTAATGAGACTAAAGTCATTAGAGGTCCCACACTGAACTTCATCACCTCAGTATTTAATGGGACATTCTTTAATAATATTAGCTGTGGCATATTCACCCCTATCAAATTTCGTCATTCCCGCGAAGGCGGGAATCCAGTTAAGTCTGTGGTTAGCCTATATTCCCGCCTTCGCGGGAATGACGAAGTTTAATGTTTTTGTTAAATTGAATTAAAACTAAATGCCTACAAAAGCCTACTCATACTTTGTTCTTAATGAAAACTTTAGTCAGTGATATTCATCACAAACCTAATCATCAAACAGCACCCAAACCCTACAACACTTTGATAGCAATATCTGCAATACGTTCTTTCCACAACGCTGGGCCTACTTGATGCACAGAAACACCCGCAGAATCCACAGCAACGGTGACTGGCATATTCACTACTTCAAACTCGTAAATGGCTTCCATGCCTAGATCTTCAAATGCTAACACTTTGGCTGATTTTATGGCCTTGCTCACTAAATAGGCCGCACCACCCACAGCAGTAAGATAAACAGAACCGTGCTGTTTGATTTTTGCTATCGTATCTTCACTGCGCTCTGCCTTGCCGATCATACCAAGTAGCCCTGTTTGGCTTAGCATCATCTCTGTAAAGCCATCCATGCGTGTTGCAGTAGTGGGGCCTGCTGGACCAACGGCTTCGTCACGCACAGGGTCAACGGGGCCAACGTAGTAAATAAAGTGGTTGGTAAAATCCACTGGTAACGGCTTGCCTTGTGCTAAATAAGTTTGTATGCGTTTATGTGCGGCATCGCGTCCAGTGAGTAATTTGCCACTCAGTAATAAGGTTTGCCCGGGTTGCCAGGCGTGAATATCAGCGCGGGTAATCGTATCTAAATTGACACGCAACGATTCTGCATGTGGTGTCCAATGTACATCTGGCCAATCGGCTAAATTGGGGGGTGTCAATATTGCCGCGCCAGACCCATCAAGCGTGAAGTGCGCATGGCGTGTTGCAGCACAATTAGGAATCATCGCTACAGGTAAGCTTGCAGCATGCGTTGGATAATCTAAAATTTTCACATCTAGCACCGTAGTTAAGCCACCCAAGCCCTGTGCGCCAATACCCAATGCGTTTACTTTTTCATAAATTTCTAAGCGCAATGCTTCTAATTTATTTTTGGGGCCTTGTATTTTAAGGTCGTGCATATCAATCGGCTGCATCAATGATTCTTTAGCCAAAATCATGGCTTTTTCTGCGCTACCGCCTATGCCTATGCCCAACATACCAGGTGGACACCATCCTGCACCCATCGTTGGCACAGTTTTCAATATCCAATTCACAATGCTGTCATTGGGGTTTAGCATGGCTAATTTGGCTTTATTCTCAGAACCACCGCCTTTTGCTGTAAGCGTAACTTCAACTTTATCGCGCTCGCCCTCAGCAGCAGTCATTGAAATATGCACGACTGCAGGCGTATTATCTGTGGTGTTTTTGCGTAGACCAGCTGGATCACTGACCATTGAAGCTCGCAGTTTATTATCTGGATGCAAATAAGCGCGATGCACGCCTTCATTCACCATTTGCTCTATATCTAGTGCGCTTTCAAAACGAACATTCATACCAATTTTAACAAACACCACTACTATCCCAGTATCTTGGCAAATTGGGCGTTTACCCTCTGCACACATACGAGAGTTGGTTAAAATTTGCGCAATAGCATCTTTAGCCGCGGGCGATTGTTCAATGTTATAGGCTTCACCCAACGCTTTAATGTAATCAACTGGGTGGTAATAAGATATATATTGCAAGGCATCAGCGACGGATGCAATAAAGTCTTCTTGTTTAATAACAGTCATTTAAATCTATCTCGAGCTTTTAGCAGTTGCAAGTTGTGGACTGATATCTTTACGTAAGATTTTACCGTTTTTGGTGCGTGGGAAATCTTGTGCTAAATACACAGTTTTTGGTGTTTTATATGCCGCCAAATGTTGTTTACCAAATTGCATTAAATCATCTGCAGTGGTAGTTGCCTCTGGTTTTAAAATGACATAACAGGCTACTAACACTTTATCTTTTTCTAATTCTTCACCAATCGCGGCGCAATCTGCCACATCTGGGTGACCTTTATACACACGTTCAATTTCGTATGGCGATACACGATAGCCAAAGCTTTTAATAATGTCATCTTTACGACCTAAAAACCAGATATACCCATCATGATCGTACTTTGCATAATCTCCTGTAAAAAACCAGCCATCATGCTTATATTTTGCTGTCTCTTCGTCTAAATTCCAATATTTTAAGAACAAACCAGGGTCAACATCTGGCACACAAATCATGCCCTCTTCACCTGTTGCAACCTCTTGCAGCGTTTCAGGATCTAGTAGTTTGATATGGTGTCCAGGTTGTGGAAAGCCAGCCGAACCAGCGCGTATGGGCCTAAATTTGCTCTGCGACAAATAATAAGAAAATTCTGACATGCCAACCGCTTCATAAATATCCACGCCAAAACGTGCGCGCCATTGAGTCAATACTTCATCAGACAAATGCTCACCTGCACTCATGCAATGGCGCAAACTCGGCACATCCATTTGTAAAGCTTGTGTTTTTTGTATGATTTGGCGGTAAATAGTCGGCACACCCACAAAAATAGTCGCTTTATGCTTGGCAATTAAGTTAGTCCATGTATGGGCATCATTTTTACCTTCATGCACAATCACCGTTTTGCCTAAATATAACGGATCCATCAAGCCAGAGCCTAATACATACGTCCAATTAAACTTGCCAGAATGCATGATTCTATCTTGTGTTTTTGCATCAAAATCAAACCAATACTGGCTGGCAGGCGTCCTACCTATTAGAGCTCGATGTGCATGCAACACGCCTTTGGGGTAGCCAGTTGTACCCGATGTATAGACCAAGTAGGCAGGGTCATCGGCTTTGGTGTTATGAGGTTGCTCATAACTAGTGATAGCATTTAAGGCTTCAGTTAAATCTATTACATTCACGTTTGCATCTAGATTAACTTCACCCAAACCAGTTACCAATACATGGGTAAGTGTTGATAAATCATTTTTTTGGAAATGATTTTTCATTAATGTCCAGGCGGCTTTATCTGTTACCAATACCTTTGCACCAGAATCTTTTGCAAGATAAGCAACTTCTTCGGCTGTTAGTAACGTCGAAGTGGGCACAGCAATTGCACCGCGCTTCATCGCCCCCAAAAAAGCAATGGGGTAATCTAGACTGTTAGGCAAACGAATCAATACCCGGTCACCAAGCGCAACATTGATATTGCGTAGTAATTGGGCAAAAAGATTAGTTTGCAATGATAGCTCAGCAAATGTAATTTGCGAAGTACCTAAAGTATCATCTTCAACAATCATCGCAATAGATTTTGGTGCTAGATCATTTAAATGCGCACCCAAATTTCGGTTATTAAACCCTTCGCTACATGCAACACCGATATTAAAATATTCAGGTATGTTCCATTGCCAATCTTCAAATGCTTCAAATGCCATCATATGTCCTAAAGCTGATTCCTAAAATTATGTGTGGCAAAATCCTAATGCAGCCACATCCTAAAGTAGCACACCGTACGGCCAGTTTTGGCGAATTACCTGCGCTGGCAAAAGCTCCAGCACATGTATAGCGAACTCCTTATCATCTTTTTTAAGTGCACATAAAGCATGCGCGCGTAACAAGGTTTGGAGCGCTTTACCAAACATAGGCGGGTCTAACATTTCGCCTTCAAATTTAATCGCGCCGCCAAGTAAAGCATCCGCTTCAATCGCTGCTTTTAAGATACGTACTTTTTGTCCAACTTCAGTCGGCGAAGGCGTGTAAGCTGTTTTACATAAATGAATATGCCCAGGATGAATCACCTGCTTGCCTGTAAGCCCCATTGCAGCTTCGGTACAGGCGTGCTTGTAAACGATGCGTGACTCATGATCACCATGTAAATCTAACCAGCGCCGTACATCATGTGGCTCAACAAATTTCTCAGGCATGCTGCTCGCACCGATAAGGGTTTCAACACCGCCAATCACACCTTTACCTGCAATACGCGCTTCAAACATGAGCGTATTCATGTAAAACTGGAGCTCTTCTATCCAGTTTTCTGGCGTGATATGGATGCCCATGGCTTTAGAAAAATCATGGATACCAAACACTACATGCTTCACCGTGCCGTACTGCATTAAATCGGGTGCAATTTTCAGTGATTTTGGGTGCTCAATAATCGGCTGTATGCTGATATTGGGGTTAATTCCCAATAATAGACTCGATAAATCCCGCACTTCTGCCGCGCCATAAGCTTCACCAGCTTTTGCTAACATGACTACATCAATGCAATCACCCATGTCACTGACAAGTTTCATATCCAACTCATACTCTTCAGTGCGGAACGAGTTTGCGCGAATTGCAACCGTGACTTGTTTTTTGTTATCATCGCAAAAACGTTTTAGCAGTGGCAGTTCTAAACGCAATAAATCCCGGCTCATTTCTTTTTGGCGACAGCCATCTTCCAAGTCAAAAATCAGCGTATGCGCGTTGGTATGATGTGCATGCTTTTTCATGCGTAAAGCAGCAGAGGTCATATCCTCATAAACACCAGTGGATGGCGTATATTTAATCGGTGGGTAATATAGCTGAATGCCAGGCCAGCAGTCACCTAACGCCCCTGAGACGATGTTTGAAACTGCGCTTGAAATGTTAGCGAGCTTACTTTTATGCTGTAAATTTTCTTGAGTAAACCCATTCATCGCTTGCTTTCTCCACTGACTTTCTTGTATGTGCCGCTTTTTTAATCACTAACTTTTAAATATCAGTGCTTCTCAATTTATTTAACAAGCTATGTAAATGCTTGTTTCCTGAAATTTCTTTTCTAGTGGATATCAAATCCCAGAAATCATTATCAGGAAAATCCAGCAACGCATCTAACTGCTCTAATTCAGCTTCTGACAAACTTGCAAAATGACTATCAATAAACTTCTGCAATACAATATCCAGCTCTAACATGCCACGACGGCAACGCCAAGCTAGGCGTTTTTTTTCAACTTCTGTCATTACGCCTGTCATTATTTGGGTCATTAAAAAATCATTATTTAAACAAGTTTTTAATACTAAATTCTTTACGTTTATTATTTTTTACTTCAGGTATATGGGAGTATCGTGCCGTTTTGTTAGCCGTTCCGTCATTGGCATTTTTAATTTTTAAATCTTTAATCGCAGCGATAGCCGCATTAGGATTTAATTTTTTCGGGCAAACTTCTACGCAATTCATAATGTTATGGCAGCGGTATAAACGATAGGGATCTTCTAAGTTTTCTAGGCGCTCTTCTGTTGCTTGGTCGCGGCTATCTGAAATAAATCGATATGCCTGCAACAAACCAGCTGGGCCTACAAACTTATCTGGATTCCACCAAAATGATGGACATGAAGTGGTACATGCACCACATAAAATACACTCGTACAAACCGTCTAATTTTTTACGGTCTTCTGGTGATTGCAAACGTTCAGTTTCTGGTAGCGGATCGTTGTTCACTAAATACGGTTTCACCGAATTGTAATGCTCAAAAAACTGCGTCATATCGACGACTAAGTCACGAATAACGGGCAAACCTGGCATTGGACGCAAAATAATCGGCTCAGTTAAATCAGATAGTTTGGTAATACAAGCCAAGCCATTTTTGCCGTTGATATTCATGGCATCACTGCCACACACGCCTTCGCGACAAGATTTACGCATGGTCAAGGAGTCATCTACGCTCTTGATACGAATGAGCGCATCGAGCAACATTTGATCGCTTTCCTCTAACTGCAGGTCGTAATCATGCATATACGGTTTTTTATCCACATCAGGATCAAATCTATAAATTGAAAAGCGCATACTTAATATTCCTAATCAATATTTTTAGTAAGTTCTAGTTTTCAGCGGAAAGCTATCAACGGTTTGTGGTTGCATGCGTACAGGTTTGTAGCTTAATTGGTTAGTCGCGCCATTTAGCTCACGATAAAATAGAGAGTGTTTAAGCCAGTTCACATCATCACGTGCACTATAATCTTCACGCGCATGCGCACCTCGACTTTCAGTACGCGCTTCAGCAGCAATCATGGTAGCCACGGCTACTTCTACTAAATTATCAAACTCTAAAGCCTCTACTCGGGCAGTGTTAAAAACCTTGCTTTTATCTTTTATTTCAATGTGTTGTGCACGTTGTGCAATTTCATTAATCTTGGTTACACCAGCTGTTAATAAATCTGGAAAGCGGAAAACGCCGCAGTGGGTTTGCATTGTTTTGCGCAAGTCGTCACCGAGTTGTGCCACTGACTCACGATTTTTTTGCTGAGTATTAGCGGAGTCTAGACGATTGACGCGTGCTTCTGTTTGCAGAGCTGCATCTTTAGGTAATGGCTTATGCGCAATATTTTGTTTTACTTGTGCCACCATTTTATCGCCTGCTGCACGACCAAATACTACCAAGTCCAACAATGAATTTGAGCCTAAGCGGTTAGCGCCATGCACTGAAACGCAAGCACATTCCCCTACCGCATATAAACCTTGCACCACTTTTTCGCTATAGCCATTAATAGCATTTGCATCTGGTACCACCACTTGGCCATCTAAATTAGTAGGAATGCCGCCCATCATGTAGTGAACTGTTGGCACAATAGGAATTGGGTCTTTAATAGGATCTACATTGGCAAATGTTTTAGCGATTTCTCGAATGCCTGGCAAACGTTGATTAATCAACGCTTCACCTAAATGGTCAAGTTTTAAGTAAACCGCATCTTTATCTCGCCCTACGCCACGCCCCGCTTTTATTTCGGTGGCAATTGCACGAGAAACTACATCGCGTCCTGCTAAATCCAGCGCATTAGGCGCATAGCGCTGCATAAAGCGTTCGCCCTCGGAGTTGACTAAATAGCCACCTTCACCACGTACGCCTTCAGTAATTAAAACGCCTGCATGCAATACGCCAGTTGGGTGAAACTGCCAGAACTCCATATCTTGCAACGGAATATTGGCACGTGCAGCCATGCCTAAACCATCGCCAGTATTGATAAACGCATTAGTACTGGCTTGAAAAATACGACCTGCGCCACCTGTAGCCAACAGTGTGGTTTTAGCTTGCATCTTGTGTAATTGCCCTGTTTCAATTTCTAAGGCAATCACACCTAAAACTTCACCATCAGCATCTTTAATTAAATCTAGCGCTAACCATTCTACAAAAAACTGCGTGTTAGATTGCACATTACGCTGATATAGCGTGTGCAACATGGCATGCCCAGTTCTATCAGCCACCGCGCAGGTTCTGGAAATGGCTTTCTCACCAAAATTTTGTGTCATACCGCCAAAAGGACGTTGGAAAATTTTGCCATTTTCTAAGCGATCGAACGGCATACCAAAATGTTCTAGTTCAATAATCGCCGCCGCTGCGTTTTTACACATAAACTCAATCGCATCTTGGTCACCCAAGTAATCTGAACCTTTAATAGTGTCATACATATGCCAAAGCCATTTATCATCTGCCACATTACCTAGTGCTGCGGCAATGCCGCCCTGTGCCGCCACAGTGTGTGAGCGCGTTGGGAACACTTTAGAAAGCACGGCTACTTTTAAACCCGCATTAGCTAACTGCAAAGAAGCGCGCAAACCCGCGCCGCCACCGCCAACGATGATGGCATCAAACTGATGAATTGAATTTTCTACACGCAACATTTTTTTATCCAAAAACTGTAAGTAATCATTAAATCAATTAATTATTAAAGCCAAGCAATCATTAAAACCAAAGGATGAAAATCAGCCATATAAAGTAAAACCACAAGGCGACTAACACTAAGCGGCGCAACACGGCACGAAGTTGTAGATTAAAGATGTAATCTTTGAGTACATCTTGCACACCCAACCAAGCGTGACTAAATAAGCTCATAAAAAACAGTAAGGTGGCTAATCTAAACCAAATAGGTGTTACAAAATTTCGCCAGCTAGCATAATCTGCTGGCTGTTTAACCAGCCAAAAAACGAGCAATAAGATGATGTAAAACACCATCACCAACGCTGTTAAACGCTGGGTGAGCCATAGGCGCATGCCTGGATATTTTTTACTCAGCAGTTGTATTAGCATGGCTTACCTAAACGCTTATCTAAATCTGGCATCTCATACAACCTTTACCAGATAACTACAGTAAAAATTACGACTGAAATCGCCACTAGCCACAACACAACGCGTCCTGAAAAGCGTGCTTTTTGTAAGCTGGTCATCCAATGCACATCTGCAGCCAAATGCCGTAAGCCTGCATAAAAATGGTGAAAAAATGCCCATGCCAGACCAATTAACACTGGTTTCATCAACCAAGCGCTTAAGACATGGATCACATTAAAAAAGCTGGCCTCAGATGCTAAGGATTGCTGAAACGCTAGCAATAACAATGGCAGCATTAAAAACAAACTTAATCCGCTAACTCGGTGCAATATAGACACCACCGCATTAATCGGCAGGCGAATAGTGAGCAGATTTAGATTTTTAGGCCTATTTCTTTTTGCGTTGGGCGTATGCATCGTTGACTAGTTCTATTTTTAATGGTGCTAATTTTAAAATTCAGATATTAAATTTTAGTGATGAAACTTAAGTGCTGCATCGCAAACTGCACCAGCGACTCGCGCTAATAAGCGCTCATCAAATGGCTTAGGGATAATGTATTCTTTGCCAAAGCTTAATTCTTTTAAGTTGTAAGCTTTAAGCGTAGCAATTGGCACTGGCTCACGCGCCAATTGCGCTAAAGCGTGCGCGGCGGCAATTTTCATTTCATCGGTAATTTGTTTGGCGCGAGCATCCAATGCACCTCGGAACAGATAAGGAAAACATAGCCCATTATTCACTTGATTAGGGAAATCACTGCGACCAGTTGCCATGAGCAAATCACTACGTACTGCATGCGCTAAAGTAGGTAAAATTTCAGGGTCAGGATTCGCCAGAGCAAAGACGATTGGATTAGCTGCCATCACTTTAACCAAATCTACCGAAAGCGTATTGGCAGCGGAAACGCCAATAAATACATCTGCTTCTGGCATTACGTCAGCCAGTGTTTTATGACTACTTGGCGCTATCGCCAAATCACGATTGTTATCATGCAAGTCTTGACGGCTAGTATCCAGCACGCCAGATTTATCTACCATAGTGATATTTTTTGCACCCATTAATTTGAGTAACTTTGCGCAAGAACAACCAGCTGCACCAGCACCTAAAAATACGATTTTAGCGGTGTCGATTTGCTTACCTTGCAGTTCTAGTGCATTTAACAATGCAGCGCTCACAATGACTGCCGTTCCATGCTGGTCATCATGAAATACTGGGATATCAAGCCGCTCACGTAATTCTTTTTCTATTCTAAAGCAGTGTGGCGCAGCAATATCTTCTAAATTAATACCGCCAAATGTAGGCGCAATGTTCACTACAGTTTCAATAAATGCCTCAATACTTGGCGCTGTGATTTCTATATCGAATACGTCAATGCCAGCAAAACGTTTAAATAAAACAGCTTTGCCCTCCATTACCGGCTTACTAGCCAAAGCACCCATATCGCCCAAGCCCAAAACCGCGGTACCGTCGGTAATGACTGCGACCAAATTACCTTTATTGGTATATTTATAAGCATTGGCAGGGTCACGATGAATTTCACGTACAGGCTCAGCTACGCCTGGTGTGTACGCAAGTGATAAATCGTCTTGCGTAGCACATGGCTTAGATGATTCGACAGAAAGTTTGCCTGGCTTGGGAAACTGGTGATAATCGAGCGCAGCTTGTCTTAAAATGTTTTTTAAATCTTCCATTGCTTAAACCTTTGTTATTTGTTTTTTTAACACTTTATTTTCAAAGCCTGTTTTAAAATCCGAGCATATTTCTTATGCTGTTAACAGTAAGCAACGCCAATGCCAATATCGCAACAACTAAAGTAAACATCACCTGCAAAGTCCAGTGTTTATTTTCTAAAATTCTTAACATTGCTTATTCCAGTTCATTCATGTAGTGATGATTATCGGTGACGCACAAGCCCAAGCGCCATTCCATCGGCCTATCACCGTAAGTATAAGAAACGCGCTCAATACTTAATAATGGAAAACCAATTTTTAAATCCAGCGCCTCAGCAACTTCAGCTTCTGCTGCTACCGCCGTCAAACTTTCTTCAGCACGCACCATTCTGATACCAAATTGCGTTTCATACATCGCATACATGGAACCGTGATTTTCTTCTACACGGTTTGCGTTAATTCCTTTAAACGGTGTGGCTGGCAAAATAATATGATCATAGATTAATGGTCTACCAGAAAAAGATAAAAGCCTCTTAACCTCAATGAGGGGTGCACCTACTTTTAAATCAAATACTTTTGCAAAGTGGCTATTAGCCTTGCTACGCGTACAAGATAAAAGGGCGTTTTCTAATACTTCTTTTTGTCCATCAGCAGAAGTTAGGCGCAAAAAACGCAATTTAATTCCCTCAGCTTTGTGCGTGGCAACAAATGTCCCCTTGCCTTGACGACGAATTAGAATATTCTCAGTGGCCAATGCATCAACTGCTTTACGCACCGTGCCTTGGCTTACTTTAAAACGCGCGGCTAGCTCAATCTCGCTTGGAATCATCTCACCAGGACGCCATTCACCACCAATTAAACTTTGAGTAAGCAAAACTTTAATTTGGTCATACAAGGGCCTAAAACTTGCTGAATTTATTGTTTTATCAATCATAGTAACTTTATATCATGACTAATGTAAAATTGTCTAGTGTTTTATATCTTATATAAGACATAAGATATTTGTTGACACATTAAGAAAGCTGTCTATATAATCAAATCCAAAGTAATTAATAACCTAAGAATTTAGCTGCAAAATAAATAAATAATTTAAACCTTATTAAATAAAACAATTAATTAAAAAGCTAAATTTATGGATCATTACTTCCGCCCTCGTCGGTCAATGCTATATGTGCCAGGTTGTAATACGCACTATTTAGTGCGCGCACGAACATTACCCACTGACTCAGTCATCTTAGATTTAGGTGATCCTATATTGATTGAATGTAAAGAAGCGTCGCGCGATAACATTGTGAAATACGTCACCGAAGGCGGTTATGGTTCACGTGAAGTGGTAGTACGCGTTAATAATTTAGACTCAATTTGGGGTCATGATGATATTAAAGCAGTTGCTAACATCGGTGCCGATGCTATTCTTTTTCCGAATATAGAGTCGCGCGAAGATGTGTTAAAAGCGCTTTCATTGCTAGATGCAGCAGGTGGTAGCCACATGCAAATCATGGTGATGATAGAAAGCCCTATCGCTGTGCTAAATGCTAAAGAAATTGCCAGCGCATCTGACCGTATTGCATGTATGGTCATGGCAACATCGGATTTGATTTCTCAGCTTCATGCACGTGTTACACACGAACGTTCAGCTATTTTAACCGCGCTGTCATTAGTAATTTTGGCTGCACGAGCCTATGGTCGTTGCGTAGTAGATGGCATTACTAGTGACTTTAAAAACATGTACTCATTTGAATACGCTTGCAGACTAGGTCGTGACATGGGATTTGATGGCAAGTCATTGGTACACCCCGCGCAATTGCCCTATAGCAATGATGCCTATACGCCACATGCCTCCGAAATCGCGCATGCACGTGAAATTATTCAAGCATTAAAAGCCGCCAATGAAGCAGGTCGTGGCACGGTGGTAGTCAATGATAAATTGGTAGAACACCATCATGTAAGGGCGGCAGAGCGTTTATTAAGCTTAAGCGAAATGATTGCAAAACTAGGAGAAAGCTATTTATAAAATATGTCTAACAGCACATCCAAAATAATTGCTTCTAAAGTAAACCAAGGCAATTACTTCGAAGACTTTTGCTTAGGGCGAGTAATTCATCACGCCACACCTCGTACGATTAGCGAAGGAGAGTGCGCGCTTTATATGGCGCTCACTGGCTCGCGGCATTTATTACACAGCTCGCAACCAGTAGCGCAATCACTGGGCTATAAAGACCGTCCAGTCGATGATTTATTGGCATTTCACATCGCATTTGGCAAAACTGTACCTGATATATCAGTGAACGCTGTCGCCAACTTAGGTTATGCGGATGTGAGATTTTTGCATCCTGTTTATATGGGCGATACGCTCAGCACCTGCTCGACCGTGATTGGCCTAAAACAAAACGCTAATGGCAAATCAGGCATTGTCTATGTGCGTTCAACTTGCATTAATCAGCTGTATCAGACTGTATTTTCATGGATACGCTGGGTGATGGTACACAAAAATAATCTAGATGCATCAGCGCCAGAAACTGTTATTCCAGAGTTGCCAGCGTTTTTACCAGCAGATCAGCTCATACTACCGGCGCACTTAGATACAAGAAAATTTGATACTACGCTGACTGGCGGTGCGTATTTATGGGATGACTATCAGGTGGGCGAGCGTATTAACCACCCTGCAGGCATGACCATTAGTGATACCGACCATACACTCGCGACCAAACTTTATCAAAACAATGCACGTTTGCATTTTGATGACGTAATGATGCAGCAAACCCCATTTAAAAGGCGTTTGATGTATGGCGGGCATGTAATTTCGGTATGCCGCGCCCTTTCTTATGATGGCTTAGAGAATGCATTAGTGATTGCTGCGATTAATGGCGGCACACACTGCAACCCAAGTTTTGGTGATGACACCATTTATACATGGACTGAAGTATTAGACAAATGGACATTCGCCAATAAAAAAGATATTGGCGCATTACGTTTGCGCATGGTGGGTGTAAAAAATATACAACCCTCAGAAATTAATGAGATTAAAACTAACGGGGTTTATCACAGCAATGTGGTGTTGGATCTCGATTACACGGTGTTGATGCCGAGAAAAACTTAGGATAAAAATATTAGCCAAGAAGTTTCTAGGTAGAGAAACCTTTGCACCAATTGACTTAATCAAAAAAAATCACCATTTCGTCATCCTCGCGAAAGCGGGGATCCATCTAAATGGTTGATAAAAATGGATCCCGCGTTCGCGGGAATGACGAAATAGTAAGTGCTAAGGCATGAAATCACTATGTGCAAAGATTTTTATTCAGCAAAAGCTTAAAGAAATTTAAAAGGTAAGGAAATTAATCGCTATGAGTTTAAATACTGTGAATTCAAATAAAATGCACCCAAATGACGCTTTATTCGGTGGTGAAAAACCATTTCCACTTATCCCTGCCTGCGAACATTTTGCTGGTAGCGAAAAACTGATACTCAAAGCTTTAAGCTTACAAGATAGCCTAGGCGCAGTGTTTGACATCACTTGCGACTGTGAAGATGGCGCAGCTTCTGGCCAAGAACAAGACCATGCAGAGATGATAGTGCGTGTACTCAATAGTGACGCCAATAAACATCGCATGGCTGGGGCACGCATTCACGATTACACACATCCCACATGGAAACTCGATATCGACATCCTAGTTGCTGGGGCAGGTGAAGTATTGAGTTACATCACTATTCCCAAATGCACAACGCTTGATCAAGCGAGTGAGATGATTGCCTATATTCAGCAAGTGGCTAAAGCTCATAATATCAATCGCGAAATTCCCATTCATATTTTAATTGAGACACATGGCGCACTCAATCAGGTACATGAAATCGCCGCGTTACCTTGGTTGCAGGTTTTGGACTTTGGCTTAATGGATTTTGTCAGTGCTCACCATGGCGCTATTCCAGCAAGCGCAATGCGTAGCCCTGGTCAATTTGAGCATAAGTTACTGGCCCGCGCTAAAGCTGAGGTTGTTTCAGCTGCATTAGCCAATGGTGTGGTTCCAGCGCATAACGTGACCTTAGATTTAAAAAATGCAGAAACAACTTATTCTGATGCATACCGTGCGCGTCATGAGTTCGGCTTTATGCGTATGTGGAGTATCTACCCGACGCAAATTCAAGCGATTGTGGATGCAATCAAACCAAATTTTGATGAAGTTACAGACGCTGCCAATATCTTACTAGCCGCACAAGCAGCGCACTGGGGCCCGATTCAATACGCTGGTGAGCTACATGACCGTGCGACTTATCGTTATTTTTGGGAGATTCTGCAAAAGGCTAAATTAACTAATATGCCTATGCCCGATGAAGCGTTGCATGCATTCTTTTAGTTTTATTAAGCAGTTTCTTATTATTAAGGTTTTGTTATGTCCATGACATCAGCAGGTGCAAGATTCCGCGAAGCGCTCAAACTTGAAAAGCCTTTGCAAATTATCGGCGCAATCAATGCCTACCACGCGTTACTAGCGACACAAACGGGCTATAAAGCCATCTATCTTTCTGGTGGTGGTGTAGCCGCGGGCTCTTTAGGCGTGCCTGATCTTGGCATTTCAACATTAGAAGATGTGCTAATAGATGTGCGCAGAATCACTGATGCTACAGAAACACCGTTGTTAGTAGATATTGATACTGGCTTTGGTGGCGCATTTAATATTGCCCGCAGCGTTAAAGCGATGAGTAAAGCAGGCGCCGCAGCGGTTCATATTGAAGACCAAGTACAAACTAAACGCTGTGGCCACCGCCCAAATAAAGCCATTGTTCCATTAAGCGAAATGGTAGACCGTGTTAAAGCCGCGGTAGATGCAAAAACAGACCCTGATTTTGTCATCATGGCACGTACAGATGCCTTGGCTGTTGAAGGATTGCAGTCAGCGATTGACCGCGCCTGTGCTTGCGTTGAAGCGGGTGCTGACATGATTTTTCCTGAAGCGGTGACCGAGCTTGGCATGTATCAACAATTTGCCGCTGCTGTCAAAGTGCCTGTATTAGCTAACATCACGGAGTTTGGCTCCACGCCATTATTCACTGTCGATGACTTACGTAAAGCCGATGTGAGTATGATTCTATATCCACTTTCTGCATTTAGAGCTATGAACCAAGCTGCGTTAAAAGTCTATGAAGGTGTACGCAAAGACGGTACACAGCTTAATGTGCTGGATTTAATGCAAACCCGTGCCGAGTTGTATGAACACTTGGATTACCACGCATATGAACAGAAATTGGATGCGTTATTCAACGATGCCATCCCAAGGAATAATTAAACCCTCAAAACTTACAAATTCTTCATCCTCGCGAACGCGGGGATCCATTGTGAAAATGTTTAAATTCAAAAAGGATTCCCGCTTTCGCGGGAATGACGAGTGTGGGGAGTACAGATTACCAAGGAGATATCAGCATGGAAGCTACCATCATTGAACCAAAAAAGAAAAAAGG
>JAYVFU010000230.1:0-2920 GCA_043772865.1 Methylophilaceae bacterium | reverse complement strand
GGCTTGGTTTGATTGGCTAATGCTTGGTGTGGTGAATTCTAAATGAAAATTGAGATGACTTTAATAAAATCTGGGCATCTTGCAGGTATCCATGCATTACGTGGCATAGCAGCAGTAATAGTATTTTTCTTTCATCTGCATTATGTCGGCCACATACCACTTCCTAAATCATGGGGTTTAATTGCTACGCATGGTGGTACAGGTGTCGAGCTATTTTTTGTTTTAAGTGCTTTTTCATTGCTTTACTCAAATCAAAAATATGTTGAATCAAGTGAATCTAAGTGGATTTTTGCTTACTTAACCAAACGATTTTTTCGTATTGCACCACTATTCTATTTTATGTTAATTTTGCACTGTGCGCTAATTTTGTGGGTGTTTAATGGCAAGCTTGATATCCAACGTATTTTAATGAGTATATTGTTCTTATTTAATTTTGCACCAAAAGAGGCGGAAGGCATTGTTTGGGCAAGTTGGAGTATTGGTGTTGAAATGGTGTTTTACGCGTTCCTTCCTCTTGTTATGGTGTCAGTGCGGTCATTGCGACCTGCAGTCGTATTTTGGTTCGTGGCAGTGTTAGCTAGCTACATTTATCGTCGAATTTTGCAGGCAGATTCTGGAATACCACCTGGATACGCGCATTATGCTTTTATGTCACAAATGGGCGTGTTTAGTGGCGGTATTTTAGGGTATTGGGTATTTAATAAGTTCAACTTATCAACCGAGGCCGTGCGCCAAAAGATTTGGTGGCTTACATTTGTGCTTGGTCCTGCATTGATACTTTTTTTATTTTCAGATTCAGCCAAATTTCTAGTAGTTTCTGGTCGGCCAGATACACAACTTTTCGGACTTTCATTCGGGTTCATAGCAGTTTTAACGTCTATTAGCGCAAAACGATGGATGGCACACCCCGTGTTGCAATATTTTGGTGAACGTAGCTATAGCATTTATTTAACTCACGCAGTGGTTATTTATATCACCAACCCAATAATAACTAAATTGTATGATTTTTGCTATCCAGCATTAGGGGGCTATGGCTTTGCAGTATGTGCATTGGCCACTATAATTCCAACTTTGTTAGTTTCGGAGATAACTTACCGATTCATCGAAGTTAAAGGTATTGCGCTTGGCAAGCGATTAACATTTAATTGGCCAATAAAACCTGTTAGAGCAGAAATTTGAATACTTTTACTATGGCAATTTGTTGTTTAAAGCTAAACACTAAAAAAATATACTGGATTAGTCTTGCGCTAATATGTGCCCTTTATTTGATTGTGGCAATTCATACACCTTTGTCTGTTTTGGCATGGCAGAGTTATGACGATATGTTATTTATAAATCATGCTCAGAGTTTAGCTGAAGGCAGATGGCTTGGAAAATTTAGTGAACTAACTTTAGTAAAAGGTCCTGGCTACTCCGTTTTTCTGGCATTAAATTACTGGTTAGGTTTGCCAGTTACTTTTACGCATGCGTTGTTTTACTGTTTTTCTCTAGCAGCCTTTTCTTTGCTCATATTAAAAATTTCAAAGTCATATCTACTAGCTGCGTTATTGTTTTTAATAACACTTTGGGATCCTAGAGTCTTTGAGTTAAATCGTGTAATGAGAGATGCCATATACGCTGGACAAGCCATATTAATTCTAACGACCTTATCTTACATACTTTTTTTTAAGCATCAGAGAAAACACGAAAACATACTTTCAATTTTATTAGGAGTGCTATTTGCTTGGTTTTGGTTGACACGTGAAGAAGGAATATGGCTTGTTCCAGGACTAGTATTTTTATTGATATTTGCGATTATTCGAAACAGGCACCAAAAAACTGGAATAAGAATTATCAGGCCATTATTTATTTCAACTTGTTTCTTTGCTGCAACACATTTTATATTTGGTTTGGGTAATTGGATTGCGTATGGTGAATTCGTAGGAGTGGATATGAAAGAAAAGAATTTTCAAGCAGCACTTAAATCAATGGAAAGCGTACACATTGGCGATCAAATTCCATATTTAGGTGTGCCATTAAAGGTAAGAGAAGAAATTTATAAAATTAGCCCAGCTTTTTCCAAACTTAAAAAATATATTGACCCTGAAAATGCAACTTCAGCATGGCAGGCAGGGGGGTGTAGTTCTCGACCTACTACTTGCGGCGATATTGGTAATGGATTTTTCTTGTGGGCAGTAAGGGATGCTGCTGGAAAGGCAGGTTATTATGCCTCCCCTTTAACGGCATCTAATTTTTACAAACTAATTGATAATGAGATTAAAGCAGCCTGTGCTGATAAACGGCTTGCATGTGAGAGAGGCTATATTCCTTACATGCCAAAGATTAACTTATCTCAAGTTAAAGAAATACCTGCATCATTAATGTCTATTTGGAAATCCATGTCCTCAGCAGGTACATTATACGAATTCACTGTGTGGAAAATTTGGGGTCCAGAGAATACATTTAATAGAGCAGTATCAGTTTTAAACCAACCTGCACATTTTCCAATGATAGGAATATCTTCTGATATTGAGGTGGCAGGCTGGTATCACCAAAAAGGCAAAGGTAATGACTGGTTTACATTAAAAGTAAGTGATGATTATAATCAGGACATATCAGCTAGTTTAACAAGAATCGAAAGCTCAGATTTGGTAAGTACCTTTAACGATAAAGAGGCTACCCATCAGCGATTTATAATTAAATCTAGGTGTAGTGATGGCTGTAAATTGACTTTTTTATCTACAGTTGGTGATGCTTTTATTTTGCCAATCGAGAATAATCAGCAATATATTTTGAAAGATAATCGCACGCTTGCTTTTGATTATATTAATATTGGTAAAGCTTCTAAAGATAACATTCGTTTTAATTTCAGCTTGACAATACGTAAAGCCATCTTTCAAATATATAATCAATTGATGCCAACTTTGATAATTATTGGCTT
>JAYVFU010000229.1:0-8362 GCA_043772865.1 Methylophilaceae bacterium | reverse complement strand
CACATAATAATAATCAAACCGCAGGTAATGGTAATGGTGCCAGTGGTCAGTACGGCGAGCCTGCTAATGGTCAACCTGCCAATAGCCAGTCAGCAAGTTCTGGCTTTCCTTGGGGTTCAATTTTTATGTTACTCATAGCAGGCTTCGGTTTGGTGTGGTTATACAAACGTAGCAAAGGTTTTAAAACAGTAGCCACTACGATGAAAGAAGTGTTAAACCCGCAATCTATGTCTACATCAACACAAGCAAATTCAAATAACAGTTTTAATGCGCCCAACTATAATTCACCGAGCTTTAACGCTGAAAATCAAGCATTTGAAGCCGAGGCGCTTAAATTTTTTATCGCACTACAAGAAGCTAATAATCGCGGTGATATTAAATTTATGCAAAATTACAGCGTGGGCGAAATGCAACAAGCTTTAATAAGTGATATTCAGAATAGAACTTCAGCAAGTGGCTCTATATTTAGTTTATTAGCCGCAAAAGTGATTGATATGACCACTGAAAATAACCAAGAAATTGCTAGTGTGCGTTTTACCGGCATGGCGGGTGAAATTAACAGCCCGTTAGAACCTTTGGATGAAGTATGGCATTTAGTTCGTGAAACTGGTGAATGGCAGTTGGCAGGTATTGAGCAAGTTTAGGTATGATTTAGACTATCTTAAAATATTGATTGGCTTTTACCCATTTCATTTTATACTTTCGCTTAGTAGTTTAATTTTGCAGATTAATTAATCGATAAAGAACGTTAAAATGAACATAAAACAGGTTTCTACAACGGCCTTTTTAGACCAAAAACCAGGCACTTCTGGCTTACGTAAAAAAGTCACCGTGTTTCAACAAGCCCACTATCTAGAAAACTTTGTACAAAGTATTTTTGATAGCTTAACTATCCCCACTGGCGCTACTTTGGCGCTGGGCGGCGATGGGCGGTATTACAATAGTGTGGCCATTCAAACCATTATTAAAATGGCAGCAGCTAACGGCTTTGCTAAAGTCATGGTGGGGCAGGGCGGGATACTTTCTACGCCTGCTGCATCGCATGTTATCAGGCTATATAAAACCTTTGGTGGTTTAGTACTTTCAGCTAGCCATAATCCTGGCGGCAAAGACGGCGATTTTGGCATCAAATATAATGTATCTAACGGTAGCCCCGCTTCAGAAACGATTACTGAGGCGGTGTTTGCGCTCAGTAAAAAAATAACCGCTTACAAAATTGCAGATTTACCCGATGTTAATTTGAACGTGTTGGGTGAAACACAATTTGATAATTTTGTAGTGAGCGTATTTAACCCCGTGACCGATTATGCCGATTTAATGGCGACGCTGTTTGATTTTGAAGCGATTAAATCCTTATTAGCCAGTGGTTTCAAAATGAAGTTTGATGGCATGCATGCGGTCACTGGACCTTATGCGAAAGAGGTGTTTTTAAATCGCCTACAAGCCCCTACTGACGCTTTAATGAATTGCGACCCATCTGAAGATTTTGGCGGTGGTCACCCAGACCCTAATTTAACCTATGCAGAAGATTTGGTAAACATTATGTATGCGGGGGAGCAGTCTCCTGATTTTGGTGCTGCATCAGATGGTGATGGCGACCGCAACATGATTTTAGGCAAAGGCTTTTTTGTTACGCCATCTGATAGTTTAGCGTTGATTGCGGCTAATGCTAAGCTAGCGCCAGGCTATGAAGGTGGTATTGCTGGCGTAGCGCGTTCTATGCCTACAAGCGGGGCGGTAGACCGCGTAGCACAAGAGCTGGGTATCCCATGTTTTGAAACCCCTACAGGCTGGAAATTTTTTGGCAACTTGATGGATGCTGGCCAAGTAACGATTTGTGGTGAAGAAAGCTTTGGTACTAGCTCTAGCCATGTACGTGAAAAAGATGGGCTTTGGGCAGTGTTATTTTGGCTAAATATTTTAGCGATCAAACGCCAAAGCGTAGAACAAATTGTAAAACGCCATTGGGTGCAGTTTGGCCGTAATGTGTATTCACGCCATGATTACGAAGCGATTCCTAACGATGCCGCTAATAGTGTGATTGCGCATATACATGCCAGCTTTGTGACTTTGCCTAATCAAATATTTGGACGTTACACGGTTAAAAGTTGTGATGACTTTAGTTACACCGACCCGATTGATGGCTCTGTAAGTACTAAGCAGGGCATTCGCATTTTATTTACAGATGGCTCGCGTATTGTATTTAGATTGTCTGGTACAGGTACCGAGGGCGCAACATTGCGCGTTTATTTGGAAGCGTTTGAGCCAGATAGTGCTAATCATCATTTAGATGCCCAAGTCGCTTTGAGTGAGATGATACAAATTGCCTTGCAAATTTCCGAGCTAAAAGCGCGTACTGGACGCGATACACCGACGGTAATTACTTAAATATTTAGTAGTAACAGTTAAACGTAATTTGTAAAATAGCTACTGCTACGTAGTCAGTAATTGCTGTGATATTTGCTAACAAATGTAATAAAGAAGAGGGATTTTTTACAAAGCCAAAAATAGCTGAATTTACTACAAAATTGTGTACTCTCGTCATCTCTACTCTAGTCATCCTGGCGAACGCGGGGATCCATTTTGACTTGCTTTTAAAACCTAAATGGATTCCCGCACTCGCACTACAACAATACTCCTATTTGGCTAATTGCTAATGCACTTGTAAAGGACTTAAAGACGTTAGTTAAAACCTTGCCTGCTCTGTTTTCCCCATTGTTGCTTACCTGCTAAAAAATAAAACCAGCCCATAAGTGCGCCAGTATGTCGTAACAATTGAAATGAAAATGGCTCTAAGATAGCTGCAATAATTGCGTAAAAAAACAGTGACTTGGAGTGTTGCCCCGTCCAGCTTTGGTATAGATAAATTGACCAGAGATGAAACACTAAATCAATCACTACTTTAGTCATAATCACAAACAACACGGCCAATAAAATAGCAGTTTTCCCTGTTACAAAATAGCTGCCAATAAAGTTGAGCAGCAATAAAAATGCAATCACGCCATAAAAAGGCTGCACGGTATCTATGGCTTTCACGGGTAACATCATGGTGCCTAAATTGCCAAAGCGTGGGCTACCCGTCATATCGCGGTTCCAATATTGGGTTTGTAAAAAACCTGCAAACCAGCGCCTACGTTGCAATAAAAATCCTTTTAGTGTGGATGGCGCAGAGGTTCTAGCTAAGGCGTTGCCAAGTACGCGAACGGACCAATCACGTTGGTGTTCTACCGCATAGCGGCGCATGCGGTGTATGAGTTCGTAATCTTCAACCAAACATGCGGCATCAAACCCACCTACTTCTAACAAGGCTTTGCGCCTAAAACCTGCAAATGCGCCAGAAATTAATAGCAATCCATTCACGCGCATCCATGCAAAACGAGAAATAAAATTGCGTATATATTCATAAGTTTGAAACCACTGAAAAAAACGTCCAGTCCATGTGCTATTACATATGGGTGTTAGCACACCTGTAGCTGCGACTAGTTGTGGTTCTCGCTCAAACGCATCGCGGATGGCGCTAATCGCGTTAATATCAAGCAGCGTATCTGCGTCTACAGTGATGACTATATCCGTACTCATTTGTTTAATTGCAGCATTAAGTGTTGTGGCTTTGCCTTTATGCACTACGCGTAACCAATAAAGATTAGCGTTGATTGGACTTGGTGCGCTGATTTGACCAATGTTAGGCTCACCGAAGCCGTAAGTACCCGTTAATAGCTGAATAGTGCCATCGTCTGAACCGTCATCGGCAATAATGATTTGATCTGGTACGTAATGCTGCTGCATCAGCGCTTGAATGGTGATGTTTAATACATTAACTTCGTTATAAGCAGCAACGATCACACCAACGCTAGTAGATAATTGCTTTGAAGGCGTTAAATCAATAGTTGGTAGCTGTTTTTTTAGTAGAGGCAAGGTTTGCCATGTAACAAAAATAAGTAAAGCAGTGTCATAAAAAATGTAGGCTAGACCAGTAGACCATGCGTAAATGCCATTTGAAATAAAAAATCTAGAAAATATAATCAGCGTAAAGGCTAAAATAAACCAATGGATGAGTTTACTAATATTCGATGGTTTGCGTGGCGTAATACGTGGCGATGCAATGGCAAAGGCTTGTTCTAAAGCACTATTTGATTCTATGCTTTTTGATTCAATGCTACTTAATTTCATTCATTCACCTTCATTTTATAGGCAGCATTTTTATGATTTCAAACCAAAATATTATTTCAAGCCAATCTCAGCAACATAAAGCTCAACAGCATTCGGCTGAAAAATATACCAAAGTTGCCATATTGCTACATTGGCTCATTGCGTTACTGATTTTTGTCAATTTAAGTCTGGCATGGACAGTCGATTTATTACCCGATGCTTATGTACGATTAAATATTGATACACATAAATCCATAGGCATCACAGTGTTAGGATTAGTGCTGTTACGTATTTTATGGCGTTTGGGTCATCCACCACCTGCATTACCATCTAGCATATCCCCTTTAGAAAAGCGCGCGGCACACTGGGGACATATTGCCTTATACACACTGATGATTACGCTGCCAATTTCTGGATGGATGCATGATTCCGCATGGAAAGATGCTGCAACTCATCCGATGCAACTATTTTATTTAATTCCATGGCCACGCATTGGCCTTATAGAGCACATAGAACCAATTTATAAAGAGACTTTGCATACTTATTTTGGTTCTCTACATGAATGGTTGGGGATTACACTTTATATATTTTTTATCCTACATATTTTGGGCACTTTAAAACATCGCTATATCGATCACCACAGTATCTTATACAGAATTTTACCTTGATAAAAAAAGAAAATTAAGTTGCTAATTTCAGGCTAAATAAGAATGATTATTAGTACGTAAAATATCTTGTAACATATTGATAAATAATCAAACTTTTCGTAAAAAATTGTATCAATTAGCTAGTAACATTCTGTAACAATTAGTAAAATAAGTGAGTTAGATCGTATTATTTATAACAATGAAATTAGGAGATGGTAATGAATAAGTCTAGAAGAATATTTATGATGCAATCAGTAGCAGTTGGCTTGTCATTGCCACTCGCAAAATTTGCATTAGCTGCTGAGATGGTCAATGAAAAAGATAAACAAGCTATATCATTAGGCTATGTGTCAGATACAAAAAAAGCAGATAAAGCTAAATATCCTAAACATGCAGAAACACAACACTGTAGTAACTGTATGTTCTACCAAGGTAAAGAGGGCGATAAAGCAGGCGCTTGCCCATTATTCCCAGGTAAAGAAGTGGCTGCTAACGCTTGGTGCGGTTCTTATACTGCAAAAGCAAAAGTGGGTTAATTTTGAATTAACTTAAGCATGTAAAAAGGCCAGAATTTTTCTGGCCTTTTTATCGTCAATGCAATGCTTGTATTATTTTACTCATTAATTGCCTGCGTGTTTGCCCAACCATTCTTGTGGATTAATTTCACCATCACCTGATTTATCCATCGCAGTGAAAATAGTTTTGTGATAAGTGATAAATTCATCTTTTGTTACTTTATGATCTGCATCTTTATCCATAATGCCCATCATTTTCATGGTGCGTAATTCACGGCTATATCCACCTGTGGCTAAGTCTAATTTAGTTTTACCTTTAACGCCCACCCACTCAGTTGAATCAACTGAACCATCTTTATCAGTATCTAACTCATCAAAAACTTTACCGTAAAAATCGTCAAATTCAGTATTTGACACCAAGTGATTGCCATCCGCATCTAGCATTTTCATCATAGGCATCATATGGAGTTGACGTGCGTATCCACCTGTACTTAACATTGGATCTGCAGCAAAAACTGGAGCAGTAAAAGCGGCGGTTGTGATTAAAGCTAAAGTAATTAGCGCGATTTTGTTTAATTGAACGTTCATTTTAAATCTCCCAAATAAATAAATTTAAGCTTAAATAACCAATCGAGTTGATTGATGACTGCAAGCTTGTAAAGTTGTTACCTTGCAAACCTTAGTCGAATGTTTGTTTGGTTACTTACAAAATTTTTACTAGGGAGGTTATTTAAAATCTAAATCATTGATTTAAATTATATTAATAAATTGATAGGTGGATTATTCAATCTGCTTAATCGTCATTTCGCCTTTAAACAACCTGACGTCCATTCGACCTAAAAAGCTCATACCCAGCAATACATCGCCATCTAGCCCAGGCGCTATCATTGCTGCGACATTAGAGGCCTCTACACCGCCAACTTTAACTGAGCTTAATCGCACCATATAGCCCACGCTATCGCCATTTGCAGTATTGGTGCGTATGGCTTCTATGCTTTTTAGCCCAAGTTTATCTGCCACTGCTTGTGAAATTGCAACGCCTGTGGCACCAGTATCGACCAACACATCTACTTTCGATTGATTAATCAATGCTTCTGCACGGTAGTGACCATCTAGGCCTCTTTTTAACACAACAGATTTTGGATTGTTACCTAACTTATTTAACTTGTTCGGATGTTGAATATTGTCTACAAGATAGTAAATATAGCCTGCCAAAGCCAACCAAACAAAACTAAAAATAAGATTTTTTGCGGTCATTAATTGAGATTTACGTTGGAATGTATGTTGATAATTACGTCGTTAGTCATGCACATTTTATTAATCATTATCGTCGTTTTGTACATTAATTTAGTCGGCTTCATCTATCCACGCTAATTGAATAGCCTCTAATATCTTTTCACCGCATTTTTCAGGCGTATCGTCAAAGCCATCTAATGCTAATACCCATTGCATTAAATCGGTAAAGCGAATTATTTTTGGATCAACATCGGGATGTTTGTCGTACAACGCTTGTGCGATAGTTAAGCTATCTGTCCATTTCATGTTGAGCCTTTATTTAGGTTAAATATTTTGATAATTACTACTAAATATTATAGCTTGCTTAGCCATTTAATATTGGCAACTTAATTAAATGGCTAAGCTTAAGAATGTGATCCGTTAATTTTGATGAGCGCAGTTCATATGCATTTGAACGACTTTCAAGAGCAACTTGCTTGAACATGATAAAATAATGAATTAAGTCAGTGTAATAAAGTCTTTACACGCAAGATCCTAGTGATAAGTATCAATTTTTTTAATTGCTTTTTTGGAAATAAGATTATGTTTAGTACAACAAAAAATTTAGGCATTGCAGATCCTGCACTACAGGCGATGATTGCACATGAAGTAGTGCGCCAAGATCAGCATATCGAGTTAATTGCCTCAGAAAACTACACCAGCCCAGCCGTGATGGAAGCGCAAGGCTCGCAACTCACTAATAAATACGCTGAAGGTTATCCGGGTAAACGCTTTTACGGTGGTTGTGAATATGTAGATCAAGTTGAGCAACTAGCCATTGACCGTTTAAAGGCTTTGTACGGTGCAGAATACGCCAACGTACAACCCCATTCTGGCTCACAAGCTAACCAAGCTGTGTATTTTAGTATTTTAAAACCAGGCGATACCGTGATGGGCATGAACTTAGGTCACGGTGGTCACCTAACGCATGGTTCTCCCGCTAACTTATCTGGCAAACTGTTTAATATTGTCGCTTATGGTTTAAATGATCAAGAAGAAATTGATTACGATGAAATGGAGCGTATCGCCACGGAATCTAAGCCAAAACTGTTAATTGGCGGTGCATCCGCTTATTCGCTACGTTTTGATTGGGAGCGCATGGCGGCCATCGCTAAAAAAGTAGGTGCTTATTTTATGGTCGATATGGCGCATTATTCTGGTTTAATTGCTGCTGGCGTATATCCAAGCCCAGTGCCACATGCAGATTTTGTGACATCCACTACGCATAAAACCTTGCGTGGTCCACGTGGCGGTATTATTTTAGCTAAAGCTCAATATGAAAAATCACTCAATTCGAATGTTTTTCCAAGCTTGCAAGGCGGCCCGCTTATGCACGTCATTGCAGGCAAGGCAACCGCATTTTTAGAAGCTTCTCAACCAGAATTTAAAGCCTACCAAACACAAGTATTAAAAAATGCTGATGCCATTGCTAAAACCCTTGCAGAGCGCGGCTTGCGTATTATTTCAGGCCGTACAGAATCGCATATGTTTATGGTGGATTTGCGTCCTAAAGGTTTAACTGGCAAAGCAGCAGATGCAGCACTTGGTTTAGCACATATCACAGTGAATAAAAATGCCATTCCAAATGATCCAGAAAGCCCGTTTGTTACCTCTGGCATTCGTATAGGTTCGCCTGCCATCACGACACGTGGCTTTAAAGAAGAAGAGGCGCGCATGGTGGCTAATTTAATTGCAGATGTTTTGGATAACCCAACAGATGAAGCCGTGATTGCAGCCACTAAAGCTAAAGTGCATGCTTTAACTTCGCGTTTTCCA
>JAYVFU010000228.1:0-8380 GCA_043772865.1 Methylophilaceae bacterium | reverse complement strand
ATACCTGCCTCAAATTTTGAGGGAGTCAAATGATTTTGTGCCAAAGTTTTATCATATAAATCTTGTGAAAACTTTCCACCATCTTGAAAGTCTGGCATACCGATAATATATTGGCTTACAGTCTCGTCACTCACTTTAAAATTAGCTTTTTGAATTTCTGAATTGACTAATCGCTTAGTAATTAAGCCATCCAACACAGAGTCTTTAAGCTCTTGACTTTCAAGCAAAGCTGGATCGACTTTTTGACCTTCACTTTGTAATCGATTACGTACATTTTCAATCGCTTTGCCATATTCTTGTATCGAAATTTTATCGCCATTCACTTTTGCAACTGGAACATTGCTTCCAGATTGGTTCAAATAAGTATCAATACCAAATAATGCAAATGGAATAGTAATGGCAGCTAATAGTACTTTGCCCAACCAACCAGTTGCTACTTTACGAATTGCGTCTAACATATTGGATAACTTTCAGAATGCGTTATGCTTCATTTAAATGGAAAGGGAAGTGCTTTATTTCAGCAAGTTATTGTATATACGGAAATCAAATTAATTTATTTTATACGATAAATCAACCACATAATATAACACAAACACTAGACCGAGTGCCATGCATCAAGGTTCATAGCTGGATGAGCTAATCTAATTAGATACTAGAACTATGTGTGCTGAAATTAGTTTAAATAAAATTTAGGCATAAAAAAGCGAGACCCTAAACAATTTAGAGTCTCGCTATCTTATTTGGCGGAGTGGACGGGACTCGAACCCGCGACCCCCTGCGTGACAGGCAGGTATTCTAACCAACTGAACTACCACTCCTAAACTTTGCACCATCACTTTTAAATTAACCACTAATAACTAAGTTGTGTAGCTCAAGTATTTAAAAGTGACAACATCAAAAACAAAGAGTGCTATAGCTATCTAGCACTCTTCAATTACCAGTGATTGAGGTGACTACTTTTTGCTAAATTAATGGTGGGTGCTAACGGGGTCGAACCGCTGACATTCGCCTTGTAAGGGCGACGCTCTACCAGCTGAGCTAAGCACCCAATAATCGAAGGTATTTTATCACAAAACTACACCTTAAATTTATAAGCTACCAATTAAATCAACAACCTACTGCTTTTTCTTAATTAATTACCTAATCAAGAAAGAACACTAGTTTACAGCATCTTTAAGCGCTTTACCAGCCCTAAATTTGGGAGAATTAGCTGCTTTAATGTTAATCGTAGCACCAGTTCGAGGATTACGACCATTTCTAGCCGCACGCTTACCAACATAAAATGAACCAAAACCAATTAAAGTTACCAAGTCATCTTTTTTAAGCGCTTTAGTGATTGCTGCTGTCGTTGCATCTAAAGAGCGTGCTGCTGCTGCTTTTGAAATTCCTGCTGTGCTTGCAATTTCATCAATTAACTCAGATTTATTCACGTGTAATCCCCTCTTAATGTTACTTCAAAAAAATAACAGGTAACTCCTGTATTAGCTTTATATCAAGCCGCAAAAGGCTGTGTCAAGGCTTTACTGCTTAAACCACAAGATTTAATCAAATAAATCATTAATGCGTAATGGCTAATGTCGTATCTGGATTATTTGGCGTATCTGTTGAAACAACAGCTATCGCGTCTGGCAAAGGCTCAGGCATTTTTTCTAAAGCGAGTTCAAGCACTTGGTCTATCCACTGAACTGGATGAATTTCTAAAACATTTTTTATATTTTCTGGAATTTCTACTAAATCTTTAACATTAGATTCTGGTATCAATACTATTTTAATTCCACCTCGATGTGCAGCTAACAGTTTTTCTTTCAAACCACCAATAGGCAACACCTCACCTCTTAAGGTAATTTCACCCGTCATTGCTACATCTGCACGTGCTGGTATGCCAGTAATGACAGAAACTAATGCTGTGGTTAACGCAATGCCTGCACTTGGACCATCTTTTGGCGTAGCACCTTCTGGCAAGTGGATATGAATATCTTTCTTTTCATAAAAGTCTTCACTAATACCTAACCGTTTTGCACGACTGCGCACTACGCTCATGGCAGCTTGAACAGATTCTTGCATCACATCGCCAAGCTTACCAGTAGTAATTGTTTTACCTTTACCAGGTAACATCACGGCTTCAATCGTTAAAAGCTCACCTCCGACTGAAGTCCAAGCCAAACCTGTAACCTGACCAATTTGATTTTCTTTCGCTGCAACACCAAAGTCATAACGACGAACTTCTAAGTAGTTCTCTAATGTTTTAGAGGTAACACTAATTTTTTTAGTCGTTTTAGATTTAGCCTCAGCAGAAACTTTGGCAGATTTTGCCATTAATATTTCTTTAACAACTTTTCGGCAGATCTTAGCAATTTCTTGCTCTAACCGGCGCACACCCGCCTCGCGCGTGTAATAACGTACGATGTCACGAATTGCAGTTTCTGCCACATTAATTTCAGTGTCTTTTAAACCATGAGCTTTTAATTGTTTAGGCAATAAATAACGCATGGCGATATTCACTTTTTCATCTTCCGTATATCCAGCAAGCCTAATGATTTCCATACGATCTAGTAGTGCTGGTGGAATATTCATACTATTAGATGTAGCAATGAACATCACGTCAGATAAATCGTATTCAACTTCAACATAATGATCAGCAAACGTATGATTTTGCTCGGGGTCTAACACTTCAAGTAAGGCTGATGAAGGATCACCACGCATATCCTGACCCATTTTATCGACTTCATCGAGCAAGAATAACGGATTCTTAACACCAACTTTAGCCATGCTTTGTAACACTTTACCTGGCATTGAACCTATATATGTACGTCTATGCCCACGAATTTCAGACTCATCACGGACACCACCCAAAGCCATACGCACAAATTTACGGTTGACTGCTTTAGCAATACTTTGTCCAAGCGAGGTCTTACCTACGCCTGGAGGGCCCACTAAACAAAGGATGGGCGCTTTGACCTTACCCACACGCTGCTGAACTGCCAAATACTCAACAATGCGTTCTTTTACTTTTTCTAATCCGTAGTGATCAGCATCTAAAATAGCTTCTGCTGTTGATAAATCTTTACTTATTTTAGTTTTTTTCTTCCAAGGCAAATTAGTTAAAGTCTCAATATAATTGCGCACAACTGCAGCCTCGGCTGACATAGGCGACATTAATTTGAGTTTTTTCATTTCACCATAGACTTTAGTTAACGCTTCTTTTGGCATATTTGCGCTTTGAATGCGTTTTTCTAACTCATCGATTTCTGCGTTTTCATCTTGTTCACCCAACTCTTTTTGAATCGCTTTGACTTGCTCATTTAAATAATACTCGCGCTGGCTTTTTTCCATTTGGCGCTTTACACGACCCCGAATACGCTTTTCAACTTGCAGAATATCAATTTCTGATTCCATTAAATGTAATAGATGCTCAAGGCGTTCTATTACACTGAACATTTCTAATATTTTTTGTTTCTCTTCTAACTTTAGTGTTAGATGCGCTGAAATTGTATCTGCCAAACGTCCAGCATCATTAATGGTAGCCAATGAAGTCAAGATTTCTGGTGGTATTTTTTTATTTAATTTAACGTATTGATCAAATTGAGTGAAAACGGTGCGCATTAGGGCTTGTGTTTCACTGTCATCATCATTGGGATGATCAATTTGCACAGCTTTTGCTGCAAAACATTCTTCAGTTTCAATAAAGTCAGAAACTTTAGCTCTGTGCAACCCTTCTACCAACACCTTTACCGTACCATCTGGCAACTTAAGCATTTGTAACACAGTGGCAATGGTGCCAACATTGTACAAATCATTGGCATCTGGCTCATCTTTATTGGCAGATTTTTGTGCAACCAATAAAATTTGTTTGTTACTGTTAGAGGCAATCTCTAGCGCATTTACCGATTTTTCACGGCCAACAAAAAGTGGAATAACAAGGTGGGGATATACAACGACATCACGTAAGGGTAGTAATGGCATTAATCCATCATCGGCAGTGAATTTTGGCAAAGATTGTTCAGTCATAAAATTCTTTCTTATCAACGTTACAGCTTAAATGCGAAATTCGCTTTGAAACTGATTATGATGGATAGGTTGGGAACATTCTTTGATAGTTCAAGTACATAGGCTGACTAATTTAAGGTAATCAACACATTATTAGCATAAACAGTTGTTATAGGTTACTTGCTAATTTTTTCTCGTCAGAAAAAATCATAATGGGTGGTGTTTCACCTCTAATTGCCGCCTCATCGATAACAACTTTGCTTAAGTGTTCAATGGATGGTAAGTCGAACATTACATCTAATAAAGCATGTTCCATAATTGACCGCAATCCACGGGCACCTGCTTTACGTTCTAACGCTTTTTTGGCAATTAAATGCAAGGCAGATTCTCTGAATTCTAAATCTACACCTTCCATCTTAAATAACTTAACGTATTGCTTAGTGAGTGCATTTTTTGGCTCAACTAAAATAGTCATTAAAGCGGCTTCATCTAATGATTCTAGAGTGGCAACTACTGGCAAACGACCAATAAATTCTGGAATTAAACCGAATTTGATAAGATCCTCTGGTTCTACATCGCGTAACACAGCACCTATTTGACGTACATCCTCTTTACTTTTAACTTCCGCACCAAAACCAATACCGCCTTTTTCTGATCGGCGACGAATCACTTTATCTAAGCCATCAAAAGCCCCACCGCAGATAAACAATATATTAGTGGTGTCTAGCTGTACAAACTCTTGGTTAGGATGTTTACGGCCACCTTGGGGCGGTACTGAAGCGATAGTACCTTCAATAAGTTTAAGCAATGCTTGCTGCACGCCCTCACCTGATACATCACGCGTAATAGATGGGTTTTCTGACTTACGTGAAATCTTGTCTACTTCATCAATATAAACAATACCGCGCTGTGCTTTTTCGATATCGTAATCGCATTTTTGCAATAATTTTTGCATAATGTTTTCAACATCTTCACCCACATAACCAGCTTCAGTTAATGTAGTGGCATCAGCCATTACAAATGGCACATCTAAAAGTTTTGCTAGTGTTTGAGCTAATAGTGTTTTACCTGAACCAGTAGGCCCAATGAGTAAAATATTACTTTTTGCGATTTCAACATCATCTTTAGTATTAGATTTTACAGATTGATTATGCCCCAAACGCTTATAGTGGTTATAAACTGCAACCGCTAAGGTTTTTTTTGCTTGAACTTGACCAATCACGTATTGGTCAAGATTACTACAAATTTCTTTAGGTGAAGGTAGGCCAGCAACTCCACTTTCTTGTGAGCCAACTGCTGCTAAGCTCAAAGCGCTTTGCACCTCTTCAACAATAATATCGTTGCATAGATCAACGCATTCATCACAAATAAATACAGAAGGACCTGCAATCAGTTTTTTAACCTCATGCTGGCTTTTTCCGCAAAAAGAGCAATAAAGTAATTTATCGCCGTCAGCTTTTTTAGTCGCCATTTCAATTTCCTAACTGACTCAATCATTGGCTTGTAAATAACCAAAAAATAGAACCGGATTTTTTTAGATGAATGCTCTAGTTTTAACCACTTTTACTGAGTATGGCTGTAATTATTATTTTTATAATTAAATAACAGCTTCGTGGCGACTCGCAATGACTTTGTCAATCATGCCGTAAGCAACTGATTCTTCAGCGCTCATAAAATTATCACGCTCAGTATCAACATCAATTTGTTCAGCAGTTCTGCCTGTATGGTGCGCCAAAATGCCATTTAATTTGTTACGCAAATACATAATTTCTTTGGCATGAATTGCAATGTCACTTGATTGACCTTGGAAACCACCTGAAGGTTGATGAATCATGACACGTGAATTAGGTAAACTAAAGCGTTTTTCTTTAGCGCCAGCAGCCAATAAAAATGCACCCATACTGGCTGCCTGACCAATACAAAGTGTGCTTACATCTGGCTTAATAAATTGCATGGTGTCATAAATCGACATGCCTGCAGTCACTGAACCGCCAGGTGAGTTGATATACAAAGATATATCTTTATCTGGATTTTCAGCTTCCAAAAATAGTAACTGAGCCACAATCAAATTGGCCGACATATCATTTACCGGACCAACTAAAAATATAACGCGCTCTTTAAGTAGGCGTGAATAAATATCATAAGAGCGCTCACCACGACCACTTTGCTCAACCACCATTGGGATTAAACCCAAGCCTTGCGGCTCGCTCATGTTTAATCCAGAAGTGTTATTTCCGAATTGGTTATTCACAAAGTGGTTACCGAGCTGATTTGTCATAGCAGTTATGCATTTCCCATTAAGTCATCAAATTTAATTTTTTTAGTACTAACTTTAGCTTGGCCTAACACCCAAGCAACAACATTTTCTTCTGTAGCCAACGCAGCAGGCTCATCCAAACGTTGTACATCTGCATAATACCAAGCCACAACTTGCGCTGGACTTTCAAAACTTTGTGCAAATTGATCAACCATCGTACGAATTTGATCAGCATTAGCTTGTAAACTATTTTTATTGACAATTTCGCCTAAAATCAAACGTAGAGCAGTGCTTCGAGTTGCTTGATCTTGAAACATACTAGGATCAAGATTGATATTACTCATATCTGCACCACGCTGTTGCAAGTTTTGTGCAGTCATCTGCATCATACGATTAACTTCCACATTAACTAATGAGCTGGGCACATCTAAGTTCGCTTGTTCAAGTAATGCTGTAAAAACTTGTTCTTTCAATTTAGCTTTAACGCGCTTTTCAACCTCTTGTGTGAGGCTGGCTTTAACTTCTTCCCGCATTGTTTCTACCTTACCATCATCAACACCTAAGCTTTTAGCAAACTCAGCATCGACTTCTGGCAATTTAGGTTGGCCTACACTTTTAATAGTTACTTGATATGAGACAGTTTTTCCTGCTAATTGTTCAGGATTATGGTCAGATGGATACGTAATATCAAAACTTTTTGCCACACCTGCTTTATTGCCAATCAAATTATCATCAAACATGGTCACGCGACTGGTTTCACCTAACACCAAATCAATACCTTCTGCGCCAGTGCTCTCTACTTCTTGACCATCCATAGTTGCATTAAGTACTACATTAATACGATCACCTTTTTTTGCAGCGCGTTTAACTGGTTCAAAAGTAACACGTTGTTTAATTAACACATCTAATGTTTTATTAACGTCAGCATCTACCACTTCTAAAGTGGGCGTTTCAATTTTTACTTTTGTTAAGTCACCAATTGTCACTTCTGGAAAAACCTCAAAAGTGGCAACGTACTCAAATTGACCTGTCGCCGCATCAAAGGGTTTATGTTCAATATTTGGAAAACCAGCAACACGTAATTTATTTTCTTCAGCCGCAGCACCAAAACTACTTTCTACTGCTTTTGAGTAGATTTCATCGCGCACTTCGTTATAGTACTGTTGCTCAACGAGTTTTAACGGCACCTTACCTGGACGAAAGCCAGACAGTTTTGCTGTTTTAGAGATTTGTTTAATGCGTAGACTCACTTGATTTTGCAAAGGCTCAAGTGGCACTGCAATGGTCATGCGACGCTCTAGATTGCTGATTTTTTCAACAGATACGGCCATGCTATTGTTCCTAACTATAATCCCAAAAATTTAGTTTTAACTTTTACGCTTTAAAATTATATATTTTGACTAAGGCTTTATGATAAAGCTCTAAGCTCAAAAAGCTTTAAGCTTAAAATGATGGTGCGAAAGGAGAGCATCAATACTCTAGTAAATACGCCAAATTTCAAAGCTGTGTACAGAATAATATACATAATTTTTACAAAAAAGTTTATAATATACGAACTAGTAAAGTGTTTCAGCACTAACTAGTTCTAATCAAATTAACTAAATAGGAGTTAAATATGACTGACCGCATTCTAACGCAAGATGAATTAAGAAACAAATTTACTTACAACCCAGAAACAGGAATTTTTTTATATATACCAGCTAAAAGAAACAACAGAAAAAAAATGGAAGCTGGCTTTTATTGTTCTTCTGGTTATTTGTGCATTGGTATAAAAGGTAAATATTACAAGCTACATAGATTAGCGTTTCTTTACATGAATGGTAAAATTCCTGAAAAATCAGTTGATCATATTAACGGTATACGAGATGACAATAGATGGGAAAATTTAAGAGAAGCTACTAGTTTCGAAAATTGCCAAAATATTAAATTATATTCAAGTAATAGCACTGGATTTATGGGCGTAACTTACTATAAAAACATAAAAAAATTTGCAGCACAGATTCAATTTAATAAAAAAAACAAATATTTAGGTCTTTTTAATACCGCAGAACAAGCTCATGCTGTATATCTTGAACAGAAAATATTGTTACATACTTTTAATCCTATACCTCGTCATTTGCATCCAGCTTGATTACA
>JAYVFU010000227.1:0-2940 GCA_043772865.1 Methylophilaceae bacterium | reverse complement strand
GCCGTATTTTTTGTTTGCTGATGATGTTCAGTTAAAAGCACACGCGGATTATCGTGCTGCTAAGGCTGGTGATCAGGTGGCAGCGTTAAATTTGGTTTGGGATCTAACCGTAGATTTTTTGATTGATACGGTGAGAAAATTGCCACCAAACGTAATTTACGTTGCACCTTTTGCACGTGAGGCAACTGGAGATAATGCTATTCCTCAAGTGCTAGCGGCAATATGTGCTGAAATTGCAGGCAGCACGGTTGATAATGAAATTGTGCAGGTGACGCGTGTGTTTCACACCGGCGCAGACCCAATGGAAAGATTAATTACACGTGCTCAATTTGAAGGCGAAGCATTGCGTGGCAAAAACTATGTATTAGTTGATGATGTAGTTAATATGGGCGGAACATTGGCCGAGCTGGCAGACTATATTCAGAAACTAGGCGGTATTGTGATAGCAGTGATTACAATAGTGAATGCTGGTAGAATCAAAGGCTTAAGTCCAGACCCTAAGGTGATTAAAAAGCTAAAAGAGAGGTATCAACATGAAATTTATAACATCTTCGGTATTAAACCAAGCGCCCTCACAGCTAACGAAGCCCAGTATCTTATTGGTTTCAGAACGGTTGACGAAATCAGAGGTCGCCTTATTAAGGCAAGAGAAGAAATCCATCGCAGATTACGCTCAAAAGGCATTTTCTATGAGGATGAAGGCCAATAATATGATGAAAAAAGCTGACAAGAAGTAAATGCTAGTGGATTTTTTTATAGAAAAGCCTTAGCGCGAATGATTTTTTGATGAATATTTACTGCAACATACATATTTCTATCATTCAGGGCTGATTTGGCACTATTGGGTCTAAAAGTCTCTCGTATAAAATTTCATTTATCAACAGATATAAAATTAAGCCCATTCAAAAATGTTCAAATTAGAAACCCCCGTAGCATTTATCATTTTTAACCGCCCAGACACCACCGAGCGAGTTTTTGCCGAAATTGCCAAAGCTAAACCACCCAAATTACTAGTTGTAGCCGATGGTGCAAGAACCAATAAAATCGGCGAGGCCGAGAAAGTAGCCGCCACACGTGCCATTATTCAGCGAGTAGATTGGGATTGCGAAGTGCTCACCAATTTTTCTGAGGTAAATTTAGGCTGTAAAGTAAGGGTTTCTAGTGGCATTGATTGGGTGTTTGAGCAGGTGGAAGAAGCGATTATTCTTGAGGATGACTGCTTGCCAGACCCGACATTTTTTAGGTTTTGCCAAGAGATGCTTGAGCGCTATCGTAACGATCAACGTATTGGAATGATTAGTGGGGATAACTTTCAGTTTGGCCAAACGCATAATAATGACAGCTATTACTTTTCCAAATATGTGCATATTTGGGGTTGGGCTACTTGGCGAGATAAATGGCAGAATAGCTATGATGTTGAACTTAAAAAATGGCCTGCAGTAAGGAACGGCAATTACTTGGTAGATATTTTAGGCAACACCAAAGAAGCTGCAAGTTGGAGTAAGACTTTTGACAGTATGTATAAGGGAGAAATTGATACTTGGGATTATCAGTGGGTTTTTGCGAATTGGCTTGAGGGCCGCGTTAATGTAATGCCAAATGTTAATTTGATATCAAATATTGGTTTTGGTGCCGATGCTACCCATACTTTTAGTGATAGTCATTTGGCGAAGATTCCCCTTGATAATATGGTTTTTCCCATTAAAAATCCTGTAGGCATTTACAAAAACTTACAAGCAGATATTTTTACTTTTAAGAGTTGTTTTAATGTCCCGCTGTATAAAAAAATATATAACAAATTACTTGGATATATTAGGTGATAATTTTCAAAATTATGATGATTGAAAAAATGCAAATTATAAAAAAATTGAAACATATACGAAATTTATTCCGTAGGATTAAAAACCTATTTAAATTAGCTAATCATGTTGATGACACCAAAATTCTTTTAGCTAAACTACTAATTAATCAAAATATTCAGAGAGGCCTTCTGTCAAATATTCATGAAGCTGAGTTTAAGGTGTTTTCTCAATTTGGTGAGGATGGGATTCTTCAATATTTAATTCGACAAACGTGCATATCCCAAAAAGAAAAAATATTTATTGAGTTTGGAGTTGAAAACTATACGGAGTCTAATACCAGGTTTCTTTTAGTGAATGATAATTGGCGAGGACTCATTATTGATGGAAGTGAAGATAATATAGGGCAATGTAAATCTAGCGATATTTATTGGCGACACGGTTTAACTGCTATAAATGCTTTTATTGAATCAGGTAATATCAATCAAATTTTTAGTGAGAACGACTTTTTGGGCGAGATCGGTATTTTATCAATAGATATTGATGGTAATGATTTTTGGGTGTGGGAAAGCATTAGTGTAATAAATCCGATTATTGTTGTATGTGAATATAACAGTGTTTTTGGTTCTAAAAGAGCAATAACAGTGCCGTATGCCCCAGATTTCGTTCGAACAAAGGCGCATTATTCAAACCTGTATTTTGGTTGCTCTTTAAAAGCATTAGAAATTCTAGCAAAAAGAAAAGGGTACGCTCTAGTAGGTAGTACAAGTGTTGGAAATAATGCTTTCTTTGTACGTCTTGATAGGCTTAATAATATAAAGCCGTTAAGTACTGATGAAGCTTATGTTCAATCTCTTTTCAGGGAGTCAAGAGACGAGAATGGGCAACTTACATTTTTAAATGGGAATTCACGTGCTGATGTTATTGCAAATATGCCTGTGTACGATGTTGAGCATAAAGTTGAAGTGCTAATTAAGGATGTCCTGGCTAAATGATTAATGTAGAAAATGATAAAATAAGTATTAATTTCAGGCGTTGATTGTATGAAAATAGCTTTTGATTCACAAATATTTACCATGCAAGAGTATGGTGGCATATCTCGCTATATATGTAGTCTGGCACAGCAACTTAATACACATCA
>JAYVFU010000226.1:0-27493 GCA_043772865.1 Methylophilaceae bacterium | reverse complement strand
CTAATGTGGGTGATTCACTCATTTGGTTAGGTGAAATTGCTTATTTAAAATCACGTCATATCAGCATTCAATATGTGTGTGACTCAAAAAATTATCATGCGCAACAATTGCGTAAAATTCTCAATGTCAATACCATTATCTTAATACATGGTGGCGGCAATTTCGGTACGCTGTGGCCAGAAGAGCAAGCATTTCGTGAAAAGGTATTATTAGATTTCGCCACCACAACTTGCATACAGTTACCGCAGTCTGTTTATTTTGATCATGATGAGGCAATTGATCGAGCCGCTAAAATAATTGATGCACATAGTGACTACACTATTTTAACGCGTGATAAAGCGAGTTATGAGCTAGTCCAGAAGTCATTTAAATCAAAAGTGTTTATGTGCCCCGATATGGCTTTTTTTATGAGCCCGCAAACCAAGTTTAAAGAATCAGTATATGATTGTTTTGTGTTAGCAAGAAATGATCATGAAAGAAGCCATGAGTGGGCTACAAGCTTGCCACCAAAAATACATGATATCAGTTACCAGGTTCGGGACTGGCTAAATGCAAACGCCATTGAAAAAGCTATATATAAAATCGAAAAACACAGTTTATGGCTAAGACAAGTTTTTGATAAAAACAACTTAGCCTTAATGTGGCTTTGGAATCAATTGGCTAGGGTTAGGCTTAATCGCGGTGCAGCACTATTGCAACGTGGAAAAATAGTGATCACTGATAGGCTACACGCACACATCTTATGTTTGCTGCTCGATATGCCACATATCGTAATAGATAATGCAAATAAAAAAATCAGTGGTTTTTATCAAGCCTGGACTAAAAGCTATATTAAAGTACGTTTTGTTAAAGATAGAGATAGCGCTTTAACTGAAATGGCTAAGCTGAAAAAAAACATATAGCATATTTTGTAGATTATTTTGCGAATTAACCTTTGCAAGCAATGCTGACTTCACGCCGTTGTATTAATAAATTCTCTAATGGATCTGCTGTTTTAAAGCCACTCGGGCAAATTTCTCTTGCCTGAGTTCTGCAGTCATTCCAAGTTTTAAATCCACTACAAGTTAAAGTTGTCCAGTCTTTTGCCTGCATTTGTTGGGCATTAGTTTTGTTTCCCATGACATTGTCTTGAGCAAGTGCGTTGAAAGCTATGCACTGTAATCCAGCTACTAACATCAGTTTATACAACAAAATATTTAATTTCACTTTTATCTCCTAATTTATAGATTTAGCGGCTTTCAATGCAGTTAAATCATCGATGATTTGTTGAGAGTGGCGCGAGGTATCTACACTCAAGTAAGTTTTTTCTATGATGCCGTTTGGGTTAATTAAAAACGTGTAACGCTTGGCTAATTTAACAACGAATAAATTAGTGAGTGCACCGTAGCTATCAGCAACTGTTCCATCCTTATCGGCTAGCAATGGAAACGGTAAATGATATTTTTCGGCAAACTTTGCATGCGAGTCGCTATTATCAACACTAACGCCTACTACTTGACCCCCAAGCTTTTGTAACTGAGCTAAATCATCCCTAAAGCTACAAGCTTCTTTAGTACAACCAGGCGTATCGTCTTTTGGATAAAAGTATAATACCAACCACTTACCCGAATAATTAGACAAATTATGCAATTCACCTTTTGTGTCAGTTAAATTAAAGTCAGGTGCTTTTTCACCTACTTTTGGTAAGTCTTTTGCAGAGCTAACGCTGGCGTAACCTAATATTGCAACGATTAAAACGATAGTAAAAAATGCAATTTTCAAAATAATTATCCTAATCAAGGGCTATCTTTAATGCTTTTAATATCTGATAACCAATCTTATTATAAGTTTTATGATTGTATGTAATTTTAATACGCATCAATATGATATATGGATGCGTTTTTAGGAATGTTGGATTTGAATAGCTGGTGTCCCCGTCAGGACTCGAACCTGAAACTGACCCTTAGGAGGGGCCGGTGATATCCGTTTCACCACGAAGACACAACCAAGCCGTATTCTAACGTTTTAAGCGGGGTTCGTGGCAGGGAAATGCAAAAATTAGCGCTTGATTTACTAGCTAGCCAAAAAGTGCTGAATTTCCAAAATTGGTGAATTTTTGCTGAATATAATGCCCAGTGAGAATTTAATCTCATAAAATTAAACTTGCATAATACTTGCATAATATTGCGTAATAAATTTACCTATCTGATATACACTTTAAGCTAGCTGTAAAGAATTGTTGAATAAGTTTAAGTGAGGGTGATATTAGCTACTTTTGAATTTGAATTAAGCCCAAATGACCGCTTTATCTAAGCTTTAAATGCAAAAAGTTAAGCGCATGATATTGTTAAATGTAATTTGATTGGGCATGAAAATTGCTGCCATAATTTATTTAGAAATGTTACATTTGAAAAATATTGTTACATTAATTACTTATTCTATGCGGGCAAAGATATGAACAAGAATAATCTCACCCCACCATTTCAAGATAATCAGCAACAAAACTCGCAAGCTAGTGTAACAACTGGCACTGTTGATACAGCGCGACAAACCAATATGCCTGACACTAGCAAGGCTGAGTTCAAGCCTATTTTAACTACTACTCCCAAAACCGAATTGACACCAGAGCAAACACCTCGCATAAGTGAGCTTGTAGATGAAACTGATTCATTACTGGATTGCTTAGTCATTATTTGTCGATTGCATGGCATCACTATTTCTAAAAATGCCTTGATTGCGGGTTTACCATTAGATGATGGAAAACTGTCACCTTTGACGATAAAGCGGGCCGCTGAACGCGCGAATTTATCTGTGAATATTTTCAAAAAATCATTTATGCAGTTGCGTGGTGAGTTTTTACCTGCCATTTTATTGTTAAAAGATAACGCCGCCTGTTTAATTACAGGGTTCGATGCAGATAAAAAAAATGCGCGCGTCATTTATCCTGAGTTAGGTGACACCGAGGTTATATTACCTGTGGCAGAGTTGGCGTTGCTTTACGCTGGGCATAGCATTGTAGCAAAAGCAAAATATGTGTTTGATCAGCGCGCGCCAGAAGTTGGGCAAGTGAAATTGCGTCATTGGTTTTGGGGCACGTTGGCTGAAAATAGTCGGGTGTATCGCGATGTGATGTTGGCAGCCTGCATGGTCAATATTTTCGCCCTAGCTATGCCATTATTTACCATGAATGTATATGACCGAATTTTACCTAATCGCTCTATAGAAACTCTATGGGTATTAGCGATAGGTGTATCACTAATTGTGGTTGGCGATTTGATTTTACGTACCATGCGCGGCTATTTTTTAGATTGGGCAAGCGCAAAAGTTGACGTGAAATTAACTGCCAGCATTATGGAAAAAGTATTGGCAATTCGCCTAGAAAAACGTCCAACTTCAGTGGGTTCATTTGCTTCTAATTTGCGTTCATTTGAAACAGTACGCGACTTTATTACTTCTGCGACTATTACGACGCTGATTGATATTCCTTTCGGTATTATTTTCATTGTAGTGATGGCTTGGATATCATGGTTAATGATTATTCCTGTCATTATTGGTGCTTTGATTATGCTGATCTACGCGCTTAGTGTGCAATCAAAAATGCATGAGTTATCAGAAACAATGTACCGCGCCAGTGCTTTACGCAACGCCACACTCATCGAAAGTTTAGTCAGTTTAGAAACTATTAAAGCCTTAGGTATTGAAGGCACGATGCAAAAAAAATGGGAGCGCAGCGCAGGCTTTTTGACGGAAGTGGGCAGTAAATTAAAACTACTTTCATCCTCCATTAATAACGGCGCAAACAGTATTTTGCAGTTAATTACGGTGGTGTTGGTAATACTAGGCGTATATTTAGTGATGCAAGGTGACTTAACCTCTGGTGGGCTGGTCGCTTGTACCATGCTAGCATCACGCGCATTAGTACCTATTACACAAATGGCAAGCTTGCTCACGCAATATCACAATTCTGCAACCGCACTCACATCGCTTAATGAAATTATGTCACGCGAGGTTGAACGGCCAGCAGACTCTAACTTTTTATCACGCCCCGCATTTAATGGGGATATTGAATTTAGAGAGGTGAGCTTTAACTACCCAGGCACAGATCAATTAGCCTTAAATAAAGTGTCATTTAAAATTAAAGCAGGAGAACATGTGGCATTGTTAGGCCGTATGGGCTCGGGGAAAACCACGATTGAGAAATTAATTCTCGGGTTGTATCAACCAATTTCTGGGGCGATTTTAATGGATGGTGTGGATATTCGCCAAGTTGACCCAGCAGAATTAAGGCGCTGTATAGGTTATGCGCAGCAAGATACACATCTTTTTTATGGTACTTTGCGCGAAAATCTCACTATTGCTGCTCCCAATTCGGATGATGCGGCAGTATTGGCCGCTGCGAAAATTGGCGGTATAGATGAATTTGTCAATGCGCATCCTAAAGGCTTTGATATGCTCATTGGTGAGCGTGGAGATACTTTATCAGGCGGTCAAAAACAAGGGGTAGGTATTGCCCGTGCGCTCATTAATCATCCTAATATCTTGCTGTTAGATGAACCAACCAGCGCCATGGACCATTCTGGTGAAGACGCCATTAAAAAGCGTTTACAGGTGGCTGCCGTGGGCAAAACTTTAGTGCTTATCTCGCACCGCTCGGCGTTATTTGATTTGGTGGAGCGCATTATTGTCATTGACTCTGGTCGCATTGTGGCTGATGGCGCCAAAGAGCAAGTCATTGAAGCCTTACGTGCTGGCAAAATTGGAAAGGCGCTCTAAGAAGACCAAGCTAGGTAAATCATAGCTAGATAACACCTTAGGTAAATTAAAATGAGCGAAAAATTATTCAATAAAGTGGGTGCTGTTAATGGCTTTTTTTCACGCCAGAGTTGGATAACCAAGCCTGTTTATTATTTTTTAGATAAATGGGTACCTACGGCTGCTAATGATCATTTAAGTTGGCAAGATGAAGCCAACGTTGCGATGTTAGAGCAAACACCAGCGCGAGCTAAAAAGTTACTCTATATTATTGGAATCATTTTGTTGATTGCAATAATATGGGCAAATTTTGCTAAAGTGGATGAGTTGACAAGGGGGGAAGGCAGGGTGATTCCATCACGTCAGGTGCAGGTTATACAATCGCTAGACGGTGGTATCGTGTCGCAAATATTGGTGGCTGAAGGGCAGTCAGTCAAAATAGGCGATTCACTGGTGCGCATTGATGTCACAAGAGCAGCCTCCACTTTGCGTGAGAATCAGGCGCAATATTTGGCTTTATTAGCCAAACAAGCCCGATTAAAAGCTTTGGCTGAAGGCAAAAGTTTTAATCCACCGCCTGAAGTGCAAAAAGAAAATCCATTAATATTTAACCAAGAATCTGCACTATATCAATCAAGCAAAGATGAATTAGCATCTGCCGTTGGCATCGCCCGTGAGCAAGTATCCCAGCGGGAAAACGAGCTGGTCGAAGTGAAATCACGTAAAGAATTCGCCGAAAAAAATTATGACTCTTCAGCAAAGGAGTTGGCAGCGAATAAGCCTTTATTGGCGAGTGGTGCAGTTTCTGAAATTGATATTTTGCGTTTAGAGCGTGAAACTACTAAGGCCAGAGGTGAAATAGATCAAGCTCGTGCACAAATTGCGCGTATTCAAGGTGCCATTGCCGAGGCCAATAGAAAAGTGAGTGAATCTGAACAAAGCTTTCGTAGTAGAGTTAGAACAGAGCTTAATGACAATACCGCTAAACTCAACAGCCTCACTGAGACCAGTGTTGGCTTAACAGATAAAGTAAAACAAGCCACAGTGAAATCGCCAGTTAACGGTAAAGTAAGTCGCTTATATTTTAATACGGTTGGCGGTGTGATTCAGCCAGGTAAAGAGATTTTGGAAATTGTGCCAAGCGATGATGCCTTGGTGATAGAAACTAAAATTCAGATTAAAGATATTGCTTTTATGCGTGTATCGCAACATGCAGTGGTTAAATTAACCGCCTACGATTACACCATTTATGGCACTTTAGATGCGATAGTGGACGATATTTCACCCAACTCAGTGGTAGATGATAAAGGCAATGCCTATTACATAATAAAAGTGCGGACAGTGAAATCAAGTTTAGGTAAAAATTTGCCGATAATACCTGGTATGGTTGCGCAAGTTGATGTAATTACTGGCAATAAAACTGTACTTTCGTATTTATTAAAACCTGTATTGAAAGCGAAATCTTATGCCTTTAGCGAGAGATAAATTGTTAGGCACTGCATTTGGCGCTGAGCTTAGGACAAAGTTTGTCACAGACAACTTTAAGGCAGATAATAAACCCGGTAATGAAAGTGCGAACCAATATAATGAACAGCTTAGCCAAAAATCTATAAGAAAAATAACAATGCAAGATACCTTTATCACCACACAAACAGAACTTTTAAGCAATTGGATAGAAGCATTTCCAGCTGCTCATATATCTGCAGCCATTGACGAAAATTTTTTTTTACAAAAAAATACAGCTAAAAATACGCCAACCATATTCTGGCTACATATGAACATGGATAGGCAACAATGGCTAACCAATACAATTGCCTACATTACAAAAAACTGCACTGATGCCAAAATTATTGTTTTGGCCAATGCGCCAAATCAAGCAGAAGCGTTACATGCATTGAGTTTAGGCGCCATGGGTTATTGTCATGCTTACATTGCACCAGCTGTGTTAGTGGAAATAAAAACAGTGATTAGTAACGGTGGTTTATGGTTGGGACAAGAGCTTTTGCAACGTTTAATTGAAGTATCCACTAAGTTAGTAGGCAATCAACCCGACTACGTTGATAGTTTGTTAGAAAAACTCACCAAACGCGAAAAAGAAGTAGCAGTAGAAGCCGCAAAAGGACTAAGCAACAAAGAAATAGCCCGCATTTTAAGTATTACTGACCGTACAGTAAAAGCGCACTTAGCTGCCATATTTGAGCGTTTAGGCGCTAAAGACAGGTTGCAGCTAGCGTTAATGTTGAATAGTAATTATAGAAAATAGCAGCATGAATTACTTTATCAATAGGCAGTGAGTCAACGCTGAGTTATTGACTCATTGATAGATTACTTTATATGGATTTACTTTTACCTTTCTAGTTTCAATCAATAGATTGTTCTTCGTAATAAATTTCAATATACATATCTCTTGCGTTAATTCATAAAACTTCTTTATTTGACCCATAAATTGGCTGGTGATTTGCCCTTTGTTATTAGCATTAGTTTTTTGCTTTTTAATGAATAATTCATTATTAGAATTAACTTAATATTCTACAGCTGCGATGAAAACTGCTTTAACGCTTGGCACATGAGCCTTAATTAAGACGTTAAAGTGGTGATGGAAAATACAGAGCGGCGTGGTGGGGAAGTTGAATTGGATGATATTAAACAAAAATTGGGTCATGATATTGATATTATCTATCAAGCTGCATTACAGCATCAGTTGGCAGGCGATGATGGCGAGGCGGCGTTTTTATATCACAAAGTGTTAGCCATTAATCCATATCATGCAGCAGCTAATCATCAATTAGGCATTATAGAAGTACACACAAAAAGCGTGTTGGTTGCTTTGCCACGATTTGAAGTTGCCGTGCAAGCAATCCCTAATTTAGAGCAATTTTGGGTGAGCTATATAGATGCGTTGATAATGACAGGCAATTTAGATTTAGCGGTAGCTGCTATAGAAAATGGTCAAGCACATGGTTTAACCTTAGCAAGCGCTAATATGTTGGCTGCGGAATTAGTGCCGTTGCTTGAGCAACGAGTTTACATGCCCGTTTTTGATATTCAACATAGAGCGCAAAAAGTAGCTAAAGAAAAAGTGCCTAAAGCTAAAGGCAAAGTAGTTAAAGGAAAAGTGCCTAAAAATAGTGTAGAACAATCACAAAAAAAATTAGCCACACAGTTTTTAATTGTTGCACCTGATTACTCTGACAAAAGCGCAGGCATCTCGGTGTTACATGAACTATGCGATAGCTTGAATAAGCTCGGTCATCATGCCGCTTTGATTTTAATGGGGTCTGGTACTTATACTTATTCAAATGATGCCAAAGTTTATGCGCCCAATTTTCAATGGTATGAATTAGCGGGCGAGGACGAATATAAGCAATTTATACGTGATGGCATTGTGATTTACCCTGAAATTGTAACGGGCAATCCACTAGGTGCGGCAAGAGTTGTCAGGTATATGCTCAATAGCGAAGGCTATGCGGCAAAGAACAAAATGGATGTATCTGAACGCGACTTTATTTTATCTTACAGCCACGCTTATCATCAAAATCCCCATGCCATTTTGACAAAATTGCCGCTTAATCCATTGTTTAATTCAGATAATACATTGAGTGCGTTAGAACGCACTTTAGATGTCACCTACTTTGGCAAAGGCGTTAGTTATAATGATTGCTTTGTCATGCCAAATAGTTTGGAAATTACGCGGCAATGGCCTAAAACTAAAGCAGAGCTAGCACTTGTACTTAAAAATACGCGCTATTTTTACACTTGGGATAACCGAACCGCGACTATTTCTGATGCAATTTTCTGTGGCGCTATTCCTGTGTTTTTAAGCCCAGCACCTTTTGATTCGTTTGACGCATTGGGTGAGGGAGAATTGGCTAAACGGTTTAAAATCAGCGCTACAATAAATGATGAAAATGTACAGGTAAGTTGCCCCGCGGATTTAGACTCCACTTTAGCGCAATATAAGCAGAGTTATGTGGAGATGGTTTATAGTTACAATAGCCAGCTATTACTGGTGGTTGAGCAAATACTCAAGCATTTTCATATGCGCCAAATAAATACACCAGTATTTGCTGCAAGCAATAGTTAAGTCATTATTTAGACTTTGGTACGAATAAATAGATAGATTAAGTTTAAACATTCGTCAAATGGCGATTAGGGAATAAACATGATGTACGCCGAAAATTTAGCAGAAAATAACCTCACCCCCGCAGAGCAAGCTAAGCGAGAAGGGCTTAAAGCTACTAAGCCTTACGTGGCGCAAAAGTTAGCCAATATTGCCGCCATGGAAGAGCGCGGTGAAATTAGCCCAATTATTCGGCTTGAAAAAAGCTATTTGTGTAATTTTCAATGTACGCATTGCTCGGCTGAATATTATATGGATAGGCATAAAAAGAAAGTATTTAAAATTGAAGATAGTCGCGCAAAAATCGATATAGATTTTGTGCGCAGATTATCTCAAGAGGCGGATGAGCTTGGGCTAGCGCGGTTTGTCATTACTGGCGGTGAGCCATTAGTGATGAAAGATTTTGACGAGGTAGTCGCGGCGATTGACCCCGATAAACACTACATTATTACCGACACCAATGGCTGGTTTTTAGATGATGCACGCGCTAAACATTTAAAAGCTATCGGTGTAGAAAAAGTGCAACTGTCTTTAGATAGCATGATAGAAAAAGACCACGATAATTTTAGAAACAAACCTGGTTCATACAAACATGTATTACGTGCGGTAGATGCCGCTTTAGGTGCTGGCTTAAATTTACTGCTTTCTACCGTATTAGTTAAAGGGCGCGTCAAAACCCAAGAGTTTATAGATATGTGTGAATACGCCACGCAAAAAGGCGTGGGGCTATATGTTTCTTACGCAAAACCAACGGGTTCTTGTTCTGATCACCCAGAATTTGTCATTGATAAAGAAGATGCAGATATTCTCCGTGATCTTGAAAAACAATACAGCGTGTTTACCCACATGACACCCACTTACGGCTCATTTAAAGGCTGTATTACGGTTAAAGGCATTATTACGGTGACCTCAACGGGCGAAATTACCCCATGCCCTTATATCGATATGTCATTAGGCAATATGCGCCAAACTTCACTTAAAGAGATTTTGGCGCGCGGTATGCGTAACCCATGGCTAGGGCCGTATCGCCCAGATTGCCTAATTGGCGAAGACCCCAAATTTATTCAATTTCATGCAAAAAAAACTACAGGCTATACGCATTTGCCCGTGCCTTGGGGGCAAGGATTTTCTGATAGCAATTCATTGACCGAGGAAGTGATTTAATGGCAGAAAATCTTGAGTATTTTGATGCGTTTGGTCGCTGCATTCCGCATGAGATTAAAGCTGAACACCATGTGAAAACTAGGCGCTACTTTGCGTTTGAGCAACCAGAAATTAACTATGCCCAAATTTACGCGCGTTTAGTTAAGCATCTCCATATAGAAAACGCACCCTCATTAGACACATTTAAAAGCCGCGCCGAAGCTATTTTAGAACAATTACGTGCCGACCCGGCCTACAAAAACATATTAAACGGCGTGCATGTGCCGTTTATGTTGCCAAAGCACACCATTGCAGAGATGGGGCATAGCGTGGAACATACCTTTGTAAGCGCGGTTAAAAGTGCCTTTGAAGAAACCAACTCTAGTAAAACTTTTACTAATCATTACAAAGATGATTTAATTGGCAAGTTGAGCATTGCAGAAGGCTCAAGGCATGCGCAGTTAGTAAACACTATGCAAGAAGATGTAATCGTTGGATATTATTTCCCGTGCTTAATGGAATATTCAATTCCCGCCACCATAGAACAAGTGGCTAAATTACCCGCACAATTTTTATTAGCGGGTGGTTGTGATACGTCTGCCGCACTGGTAGCATGCCCCAACCTGCTATTACGCACAGACGGCTACCCGCCCGTGCTTTGGTTTGCTGGCTTAAATGCAGAAAAATCAGGCGTTGGCTACCACTTTGAAGCCTACGGCTATAACTTGACGTTTAATCGTAAACCGCATTTTGACCGCGTTGCCGAAAGCTGGGCGAGTGGCTTGGTGGTGCTCGGTTGATGTTAGATTGATGCTTGAATTTAAAAATTGAACATGAGCAAAGCAAATATCGCATGCCGCGTATGCTTAGGCGCTATGTTTCATCAGCCTTTGTTGCAATATACCAATATGCCCGCCGCGGCACAGGGGTTCCCCACAAAAGAAACGCTTAATCAAGAGTTTGGCATTAATGTTGAGGTTGTGCAGTGTGCTAGCTGTGGTTTAGTGCAGCTTAGCAATGCCCCAGTTTCTTATTATAAAGATGTCATCAGAGCCAGTGCTTACTCAGATGAAATGCGGGTTTTTCGGATAGCACAGTTTAAAACGTGGGCTGAAAAATATCAGTTAATCGGTCAAAACGTACTAGAAGTAGGCTGTGGACATGGCGAATATTTAGCATTATTACAGTCTGTAGGGCTTAATGCCCATGGTGTTGAGCATGCCGCAGAGGCTGTTGCTGATTGTCATTACCAAGGTTTGCAAGTCACACAAGGCTATTTTGGCGATTTGCAATTAGCGCACAAAACTTCAAAGTATGCAGGGTTTGTATGTTTAAACTTTATGGAACACTGGCCTAACCCTAGGGCTAGTTTGCAAGAAATTCATAGACATTTGGCTGAAAATGCCATCGGTTTAATAGAAGTACCCAATTTTGATATGATCCTAAAAAAAGGTTTGTTTTCAGAGTTTATAGCCGATCATCTACACTATTTTACCCAACAAACTTTAACACAAACCTTACAAAACAATGGGTTTGAAGTGCTGGAATGCCAACCAGTTTGGCAAGATTACATATTATCTGCGGTTGTGCGTAAACGACCAGCTACTCATCTAGATTATTTTGATCAATTTAAAAAGCGTATCTCTGCCGAATTAAATGCGTTTGTTGATGAGTACGCAATTGGCAAAGTCGCCGTTTGGGGCGCAGGGCATCAAGCTTTAGCGGTGATTTCCTTAGCTGAATTATCAAAAAAAATTGCTTACGTGGTAGATTCCGCACCGTTTAAACAAGGTAAATATACCCCTGCAACGCACATTGAAATTGTGGCTCCTAGTCATATAATCAGCCAGCCAGTGGATGCTATTATCGTAATGGCGGCAAGTTATTCTGATGAGGTAGCAAAGTTAATTATTGCTAACCACGGCAAGCGGATGAATGTGGTGATATTGCGAGATAATGGCTTAGAACAGGTGGGTTAATTTGGTAGATTGTTCAACATACTTTGCGGCGATTTTAGATTTTGTTGGCAACGCGAGAGAAGGTTTAACCAAATCCGTTTTTTTATTTGTAAGTCAATTAACGCCCATGGTCAATGTGGATTTGCTCATTAAAAACGAATTAGGACAAACCCTGTTAACTTGGCGAGATGATGAATTTTATCAAGCAGGTTGGCATGTGCCAGGTGGGGTGATTCGCTTTAAAGAACTAGCTCAAACGCGTATTCAATTAGTTGCCAAAAGTGAGCTGGAGGCAACGGTAAAAGCTGAAACAAGCGCTATGTGTGTGAATGAATTGATGGCTGCACATCGCGATGTGAGAGGGCACTTTATTTCGCTGTTATATCGCTGTTATTTAACCAGTGATTTAGATGCTACAAAGGCTTATCAGCCAGCACAAGCTTTGCAAAATGGTAATTGGAAATGGCATGACGGCTGCCCAAAAAATATAATTGCGCAGCATGAAGTGTATCGGCAATATATGTAATCGGGATTTTGTGCGAGGCATCTTGAAGCTGATAAACCAACAACTCCGTCATACCAGCGGAAGCTGGTATCCAGTCAGGTGAGATGTTAGCTAATATGTGAGTAATCATTTATTTTTAGCATCAAATGCTTAAAAAAATTTAGTGTTAGCGCATTGAATAAGCCTCCCTCAAAGTTCACCCTGACTTGATTCCCGCCTCTGGGGGAATGACGAAAAGAGGGTAAACTCTTTTTCATTTTTTGCAAAGGTCTTTAATCTTATGAGTGAGTCTTATGGATAGATTAAACGTTACGGTGATTGATTTTTATGAGTGCCACTGTTGACTAACCAAACAATGATTAATCTAGATCCACAAACGCTAAGAAACGATGCTTACTGGCAAAAGCTACGTGGACAGTCACTCTTTTTAACGGGTGGTACGGGTTTATTTGGGCGCTGGTTTGTGCGCGATTTGTTGGAGGCCAATGCGCAGCTTGGTACGTCAATTAAGTTGACTATTTTGAGCAGAAATCCTGCAAGCATTTTAGCGAGCCGGCCTGGTTACTATCAAAATTCTGCCATAGATTGGGTTGCGGGCAATGTGCTTGATTTTAAATTTCCTACCACCCAGTATTCACAGATTATTCATATGGCAACCACCTCTGCGCATGAAACGTTTGCGGGTGAGGCCTCATTGGCAAAGTTTAAAATGCTTGTTGATGGCACTGAGCGTGTGATGCAATTTGCAGAAATTTGCGGAGCAAAAAAAGTGCTGTTTACTAGCTCTGGCGTGGTTTATGGCGCGTACCCTAGTGCCATGCAAAAAGTAGCGGAAAGCTATCAGGGCGCGCCCATGGTCACAAATGAAGCCAGTGGCTTGGCGCAAGGTAAAAGAGCAGCAGAATATATTGTAAGTGCTTATGCGCAAAGGCTGGGCATAGAATTTACAATCGCGCGGTGTTTTTCTTTTGTCGGGTCAGGTTTGCCCTTAGATGTGCATTATGCGATTGGTAACTTTATTCATGATGCGCTCCATAAAAAAGCAATTACCGTTAAAGGCGATGGTAGCCCGATGCGCTCTTATTTGCATTTGGGCGATTTAATATCATGGCTGTTAGCGCTTTTGGTAGATGGCAAGTCAAGGCAAATTTATAACGTGGGTTCGGATGAAGCGATTTCAATTTTGGATTTAGCTTATTTGGTGCGTGATTTAATATCACCCCAAAAACCAGTCATTGTATTGGGTAATATAAACCATAATGTTGGCAATTTTGGTCGCCATTGGTATGTGCCAGAAATTAGCTTAGCGCGTAATGAATTAAATCTGGATGTATGGATGCCGCTAAAATCTGCGATATTAGAAACTGCTCAAGCTGCTACTAATCAGCAGTTAAATACTATTTAAATTAGCCATTGTTTAATCAAAGCCTAATCAAAAATTAAACTGCCAACTGGTGGGTCGTAAGATACTACACGCCCAATGTGGGTATGTTTGTCTAACCATTTTAGTATAGTTGATGCCTGCCTAGCATTATCTAACCAGCACAAAGTGAGTTCTTGGTAGATAGAATCTTGCTCAATTTCACAAGAAAGCGCTGCTGCAAGGTGGTAGTAGCGCTTAGAAAGTACAGCATTATTATCAATTAGCGCATTTTGTGCGTACCTTAATGCCAGTTGCGCATTTTTTATGATTGAAAAAGATAGTTTTTCAGAAATTGCAGATAATCCCAAGCCTAATGCTTTGTCGCTAAAATCAAAATTAATCACGTATGGACCAATCACATCCATTAAATTTTCTGTGGCAGCTTTGCCATCATTTTCTCCATGAATACGATGATAAATAAGAGGGGTTTTAATATAAATGACAGCATAGCGACATGCAATGTTGAAATCTAATATTCTGGCGCCATGAAACCTGTTACCAATACCTGCAGTATCTATGCGTAATGCACAATCTGTTCTGTAAATAACTTGTGTGATTGATGGATTAACCGAAGCCATCATATAGACCACTGATTGCAGAGGCGGCGGAATTTTACAAGAGTGTTTGTAAAATGGTGCTTCTTGAACTACATCACCCAATTCATTGATAATCGCCCTATGCGTCATCGCGAAACCTGCATCTTGATTAGCTTCTAGCGTACGAATAGTTTGGCTTAAAAAATCTTGGTGCAACATATCGTCCGAACCTAACACGACAAAATATTGACCTCTAATATTCGTATAGCAATTTCTATAGTTTGCAGCTGCACCGTAATTTTTTGGATTTTTTGCAAGAAAAATTTCCCCCGGGTAGCGATTGCTATATTCCAGGGCAATAGCCCAAGAATCATCAGTAGAGGCGTTGTCTGAAAATAGTATTTCAATATTGGGGTAAGTTTGATTGAAAACACTATCAAAACAATCTCTTAGATATTTGCCATAATTGTAGTTATAGATGATAACGCTGACTAAAGGGCTTTGATTTTCCATGTTTAAAAATCTCGCTTAATGATTAGGTTTTATAAGAGCTTTTCAGAAACCAAAAAAAAGCTCATTTTTTAGCAAAACCTCAAATATCGTCATTCCCGCGTTAGCGGTAACGACAAAATTGATAGGGTTTTGGATGAATGAGCATTCTTGTAACGGTCTCTAGTGTATTGATAATTCAGTTAAACATAGTTTACCCTTGTGTGATAATAAAATGCTTAACAGTGCTTTCTTCTTCGCATGATATGTACTTTATGCTTATTTTTATAATTTAATCAACCAATTAGAAAGGTTTTAATGGCAATTAAGCACATTATTTTTGATCTTGATGGTACTTTAATTGATAGTTCAGAAAGTATTCTTATCGCGTTTGATGGCGCTTTTAAAAAGGCTGGGTTAACGCCTATTAGACCGCTTACCAAAGATATTATCGGTCCGCCTTTACAGCAAGCGCTCACCTTACTTTCTGGCTCACAAGATTTGGTGGTACTGGAAAACCTATCGAATTTATTTAAAACTCATTACGACACAGTTGGTTATCTGCAAACTGTGGTGTTTGAAGGCGTAACCGAAATGTTAGCGGCGCTAAGTTTAACGCCAGCCGATTTATATATTGCCACCAATAAACGCATTAAGCCGACTTTGCTAATTTTGGAACATTTAGGCTGGCTAGGCTATTTTAAAGGCGTTTATGCGCTAGATAGCGTAAAGGTTTTAGCCAAAAATAAAAGCGAGATGCTGACCAATATTTTGCTTAAACATGGCATTGCGCCTAGCACTGCATTTTATGTGGGTGACCGTGTTGAAGATAAAGAAGCCGCACTTAATAATGCCTTAAACTTTACTTATGCCAGCTGGGGTTATGGCCTTGAAACGCAGGCGGATGAAAGTGTTAAAAGCTTTTACAGCCCAAATACGATGCGCGATTTTTTTCAAAAAATTGTTGAGTAATCATTAAGTGAGTATTTATTAGCGCTGCGCTAATAGTGAGCTTTCTGATAAAGGAATGAGCATTTCTTGTTTTAGCGTTGCTAACGAAAGTAGCGGTGTCATGTCTTCTAGCGGCATAGAAATCATGCTGCCATCGGCTTGTGGCATTGCGCTGGCTTTTGGCGTTAGGGCTTCATTTTCAACCAATTGCACGTCAATGATGCAGGGTCTTGGCAGGTGCATGGCTTGTTGCAAAGTTTCTGCTAAGGTAGCAGGATTGGTAATTCTTAAAAATGGAAGATCGTAGCAGGCCGCAACTTTTTCAAGATCTGGCAATAGCAAACCAGCCTCTGGCCCAGTGCCGATATAGCGCCCTTCAAAGTAGTTGCGCTGCGTACTACGGATAGAGCAATAGCCGCCATTATTCATAATCACCAAGCAAATGGGTAGGTTAAATGCGCGAAGAGTGGCTAATTCTTGAATATTCAATTGTAAGCTGCCGTCACTTTCAATCGCTACCATAGGCTGGCTGCCATTAGCAAAGCACGCACCAATAGCCGCAGGCAAACCGTAACCCATGGCACCTAAGCCTGATGTTAAAAATACACGTTGCTCTGGTTGATTGCGAAACACCGTATAAAAAACCTCGACTGCCAACCCTGAACTACCCGTGCTAATTAAAGTATTGGCGGGAATCACGTCAGAGATAGCGTCTGCAAAATGGTAGTGGCTAATGGCATGGCTTACATCAAACGCTTTACCATCATTAACAGGGTAACGTTGTTTCCAGCTCACACATTGCGTACGCCATGCGCTGCAGGGCAACTGGCTGGTATTGGGATTTGCTAGCATTTTTAAAAATTCAAAAGCATCTGCCGCAATGGGCAGCGTAATGTCCATATCGAGTTTACTGATTTCATTTATATCAATATCCACCACTACTTTTTTAGCGGCGCGTGCAAAGCCGCGCGGGTTATAAGCAGTAATAATATTATCTAAACGGCTGCCTATGCTTATCAGCAAATCACAGTTTTGCACCGCAAAATTGGGCGCGCGCAGGGCAACAACGCCAGGCCTACCCACGCATAATGGATGCTCATAGGGCAATAAATCTAAGGCATTCCAAGTGGTAACAACGGGTATGCCAAGCGCTTCTACCAAGGTTTTAAATAACGTTGCCGCGCCAGCTAAACGTACACCATGCCCCGCCAATAATAATGGTCGTTCAGCTTGTTGCAGTAATGTAATGACTGCATTAACGGCATCCACTAAATTTGTGTTTTGCATAGGTGCTGGTGGAATAAAATACTCAAGCTGGGTAGGGTCAATTTGTGTGGCTTGTACATCTAGCGGTACATCTATCCATACGGGCCCAGCGCGACCATTTCGTGCTAAATAGTAGGCTTGCTGCATGATTTTTTGAATATCTTCGGGTTTTTCTACCGTGACGGCAAACTTGGTGATGTCTTTTACCATGCCGATGATATTCACTTCTTGCACGCCTTTTTGGCGTAGTGGCGCATCGCGCAACATGTCGGCACGTTTTACTTGCCCTGAAATAAGCATTAGTGGTACGGATTCTATCCAAGCCCCTGCAACAGCGGTGATGGCATTGGTCGCTCCAGGTCCTGTTGTCACCATGCACACGCCGATGTTTTCATTAATTCTTGCATAAGCTTCAGCAGAAATGGCGGCAGCTTGTTCGTGCAAACAGGCAACAGGCTGTATACGTTTACATTTTGCAATACCATCATTTAAGTGCATGGCACCGCCACCGGGGAGTAAAAATACCTGTTTTACGCCAATATCTGCAATAAAGTTGGCAACAAAGTCCGCTACGCAGTAAGTGGTGGTCATGCTTAAACTTCCATCCAGTAGGTAAGCGAGGTTTTTCGGTCTAGGTTATCCATAATGGCGGTATCGGTGTAATAAGAATCTTTGACTATGTGCGTGGTAGATATTTCTTCAATCACGGCGCCTGTAGTGCTTACCCACGCATGTCGTACGCCCGGCTCAATGGTCACCACATCGCCCGGGTGGCATACTGTTAATTCGCCATTTAAAGATAATGCTATTTCGCCATACAACACGTGAAAGGTTTCTTCTTTAAATTTGTGAAATTGTTCCGGGTGTTGTTGGCCTGGTAAGGTCACGAGTAATTTTTTACAATAATCACGGTTAACTACGGTAATCAGCGTCAAGCCCACTTCATCAAAGCGGTCTAAGCCGTAATGATGTGAAATATCAAGGTCGGCACTGCCCGGCACCACCACCCGACTTTGTTTTAAAAATTCGTTGACGCGCTTCACAATGCTCAGAATTTTTTGGCGGGTTTCTTCACGTTGGGTGTTTTGTGGCGCAATGGCTTGGTCTGGTTTTATATTTTGTGTGGCAGTAAATTGGCTATATTTTGACCAATCATTAGCGGTGTATTGCCCTGCCTCTGGTGGAAAAGCAAAGTAGACATTTTCACTGTTTAATGTAGTGCCTTGACTTATGGCGTACTTAGCAAACACCCCGCGTTGCAAGCTGCGCAAACTGGTTTTTTCAGTGATATTGTCGTTAAATCGGCCTTGGTTTTGACCACATATTGTTAAGGCATATTGTGCCGCGCTTAGCCATGCGTTTAGCTGCTCTGGCGTTGCAGAGTAGGCATTGACCGCATATTGCTCGGTGGCTAGCCCCACATGTTTTTCAAAAATAGTCACCCCTTTGGCGATGGCCAGTTTGATAATATCTACATTGCTAGGGTCTTCATGCGTAGAAAATCCAACATTCACTTGTGTATAGCGCGACTTCAAAAAATCAATTTGCGATAGCTGTATATGTTCATCGGGGGTAGGGTACTCGCCAACACAGTGCAAAATTGCAAACTCTTTTTTGCGATGCTGTAAAAAGCTTACCACGCTATCAATTTCATCTAGCGTTGCGCCAGCGGTAGAAGCAATAATCGGCTGCTGGGTTTGTGCTATGCGCTCCAATAAAGGCCAATCGGTAAACGAGCAGCTTGCCACTTTAATGATATCTAATGCTTGGTCTTGAATAATGCTAACAGAAGCTTCATCAAAAGGCGTTGCCATGGTAAAAAAACCTTGGACACGCATTTCATCCACAAGCGTATCAAATTCACTACGTGTTAAACGCGTTTCTGAAAAACGTTTAATGTATTTAATATCATCGCGCCCGCGCATGGCGGGGTGTACAAAGCTATCTAAATCACGATATTGCAATTTAAAGGCAAAATTAAATGGATATTGGCGACAAACCGCGCCAAACTCACGGATAAGATTGATACCGTGTGCAACATCGCCCATATGGTTGTTAGCCATTTCAAGCACAAACAAAGGGCTGGGTATTTTTGCAATCATGGCTAGTGCATCCTGAGATTTAGTCAAAATTAAGACCTAAAAAAGTTTCAATTTTTTGGCAGGTAAAGTCTAGCATGGCTTCATTTAGTCCAGGATACACGCCTATCCAAAAGCTATTATTCATCACCTTGTCGGTATTAGTGAGTTCGCCACTTACTCTAAACTGCCTGCCTGCCATATAAGGTTGGCGGGTTAAATTGCCTGCAAACAAAAGCCGTGTGCCAATTTTATTTTGATCTAAATAGTTGATTAACTCTATGCGGCGAATATCTGCTTGAGGGCGTAGTGTCATTAAAAACCCAAACCAAGATGGGTCACTATTGGATGTGGCTTCTGGCAAGGTTAAAAAATCGCTACAGTGAGATAAACGATTTTTTAAGTAAGCAAAGTTATCTTTACGCGTTTGCACAAAGCTATCTAGCTTATCCATTTGCGCTAAGCCGCACGCAGCTTGCATATCGGTAATTTTGAGGTTGTAGCCTAAATGCGCGTAAGTATATTTGTGGTCATATCCTTCGGGTAGATCGCCCAGCTTCCAGCAAAAGCGTTTGCCACAAGTATTATCTTTGCCAGGCGCACAGTAGCAATCGCGTCCCCAATCTCTAAAACTTTCGGCAATTAATTTTAATTCTGAATTGTTAGTAAAAACCGCGCCACCTTCGCCCATGGTGATATGGTGTGCGGGGTAAAAACTCAAAGTGCCAATATCACCAAAAGTACCAGTAAGCTGCCCGTTATAGCGGGAGCCTAAGGCATCACAATTATCTTCAATTAACCATAAGTGGTGGCGTGTACAGATTTCTTTAACCGCTTTGAGATTAAACGGGTTACCTAGCGAATGCGCCAACATAATAGCTTTGGTTTTTGCGCTAATCGCCGCTTCTATTTTTGTGGCATCAATATTGTGTGTGGCAATGTCAATATCTACAAATACAGGCACCGCACCAAATTGCAATATTGGGTTCACGGTAGTGGGGAACCCCGCCGCAACAGTAATTACTTCATCACCCGCTTTAATCGCACGATCTTTTAACCGTGGCGAGGTAAGTGCAGAAAACGCTAATAAATTGGCAGATGAGCCTGAATTGGTGGTGATGAGATACTTAACGCCCAAATAATCCGCCAAGCGCTTTTCAAATTCTGCATTAAAGCGCCCTGTAGTGAGCCAGCCATCTAATGAAGCTTCTACCATGAGTTTTAGTTCATGGCTATCTAGCACTTTGCCTGATGGGGGGATGGTGGTTATGCCAGCCTCAAAGCTTTTAGGCGCATATTGAATAGCGGCATATTCATCGACCAAAGCAGCAATTTGTTGGCGTATTTGTGCTGATTTATCCAAACTGGGTTTCCTAATTTTTTAGATTCATGGTCATTTAATGGCTTGGTAATCACTAATTTCTTGCAAACAATAGGCCCGCATATCAGCACCTTTTAAATAAGTTTGATGCCAATTAACTATTTTATTAATCGCAGTTTCAACATGCCATTTTGGTTGCCAATTGAGTTGTGTTCTTGATTTTGTACAGTCTAGTTTAAGCAAATTTGCTTCATGCGGGTTGGTGTCTGATGCCTCTATGCTATATGAAGCAAAACTTCCCCAAGCTTGCACCAATTGCGCTGTTATCCATTCTACCGTTTTTGCATCTTGCGCCAAAGGTCCAAAATTCCAAGCTTGTGCAAACGCAGCACCATTTTGATAAAGCTTTTCTGCCAACATTAAATAGCCACTTAATGGCTCTAATACGTGCTGCCAAGGTCTAACAGCGTGGGGGTTACGCAATATAACAGGTGTATTTAAGCTCAACGATTTTAAAATATCAGGGATTAACCTATCTACCGCCCAATCACCGCCGCCGATTACATTGCCAGCACGTACTGAGGCCAGTGCAATACCGTGTTGTGCGTAGTCTTTTGGGTGCATAAAAGATGCGCGGTAAGCTGCTGTGACTAGTTCTGCACAGCCTTTGCTACTGCTGTAAGGGTCAGTACCGCCCATGGCATCAGTTTCTTGATAGCCCTGCATTTTCTCGCGATTTTCATAACATTTATCGCTGGTGACAACAATGATAGCTTTAACGCTAGGCGTAATTCTGCACGATTCCAACAGATTAACCGTGCCCATCACATTGGTAGCGTAGGTTTCAACAGGGGTTTGGTAAGATTGCCTTACCAAACTTTGCGCTGCCATATGGATAACTATTTCAGGTTGATGCGCTTTAAAAACAGCACTTAAATGGGTTAAATCGCGGATGTCACCATGAATACTGATTATATTTTGTTCAACACGGGCGATTTTAAATAAATTAGGTTGCGAAGGTGGGTTAAGTGAAAATCCAATCACTTCTGCCCCAAGCGCTTGCAACCACAGCGTAAGCCAGCTACCTTTAAAGCCCGTATGCCCTGTGATTAAAACGCGTTTGCCTTGCCAAAAATCTGAATTTATTGCCATGTTTTCCATGGTGCTTTGCCCACTGCGCACAGTTCATCTAAATAAATTTTATCGCGTTGCGTATCCATAGGGTGCCAAAATCCATCGTGTACATAGGCATCAATTTGGTTGTCGCGAGCTAGATTTTCTAATGGCTCTCTTTCCCAGTAGGTGTTGTCGTCTGTAATGTAATCAATCACTTTAGGCGATAGCACAAAAAAGCCACCGTTAATCCAGTTGTTATCGCCTTGTGGTTTCTCTTTAAAGCGCACAATCTTTTGACCCTGCATTTCAATTGCGCCAAAGCGCCCTTTGGGTTGCACAGCGGTCATGGTGGCGAGCTTGCCGTGCTGTTGATGAAAAGTAATCAAGGCGCTGATGTCAATATCTGACACACCATCGCCATAGGTAAAACAAAACGCTTCATCCCGTTCTACAAACCTTTGTACGCGCTTTAAGCGACCTCCCGTCATGGTATCTTCGCCCGTATCCACCACTGTGACTTTCCAAGGTTCGGCGTGGCGCGAATGCACTTCCATGCTGTTGTGCTGTAAATCAAAAGTAACATCAGAAGTATGCAAAAAGTAGTTAGCAAAAAACTCTTTAATCACGTAACCCTTATAGCCGCAACAAATCACAAAATCGTTAATCCCGTGCTTAGAATAGCCTTTCATAATGTGCCAAAGAATAGGCTTACCATTAATTTCTATCATTGGCTTTGGGCGTAATGTCGTTTCTTCGCTCAAGCGCGTACCCAAACCACCCGCTAAAATAACTGCTTTCAAGATTTCTTCTCCCAGCGTCAATTTTTATTATTTTTCCAATTTATCAGGATATTCTTATTGACCGCAATCATTATGATGAATATGGAGGGTTTTTAGTGGGTTATTCATGATTTTTAGGTGTGATTTTTGTAAGAGGCAGGCTACGTGCCGATGATTTGTGCCACGACTTTTGCCGAATGCATTTCCTTGTAGGTGGGGCTTTAGCCCCGCAGCAGTGTTCAAGCATCACTTTCGCGATGTGGCGTTGCACTTTGTAGAGTTTGGGAAGCTTTTTAGGAGGCACGCCTCGTCCAGAATGCCAAGTTGAATATACACATCGCTGCGGGGTTAAAACCCCACCTAAAAAAATTACAATAAAAACCTACATTCGAACCCCAGCGCCTGTCATGCCATCTACGCCGATTTGTTTTAATGTATCTAATTCTGCTGCGGTTTGAACTCCCTCAGCAATCGCCATTACTCCAATAGAGTGGGCTATCATGCATAAGCCGCGTAATAACGCTTGGTTGGCCTGATTACTATCAATATCTCTGATGACAGATACATCAATTTTAAGATAATCTAAACCCATATCGTGCAGTTCACCGAGACGGGCAATTCTGAAGCCCACGTGTTCTACGCCAACTTTACAGCCCAATGCTTTAAGCTGACTGCAAAAATTTCTAAACTCTGCTAAATAATCAAATACACCCTGTTCTGGTACTTCAAAATACAGGCGATGGGCTAGGTGTGGATTGTTTTTTATGATGTTAATCGTGGTTTCAAAAAAGTGTGGATTACACATGGCACTGGTTGAAATATTAAGTCCAATAGGTTGGCTACCACTCTCTAGCATATTGACTGCAGTTTCTAGCACTAACTCATCAAGGCGATTCATGAGTTTGAGTTGTGTGGCCCAGCTAATAAATTCACCAGCAGTAAACCATTTGCCATCTGGCGTTAACTGCAAGCGCACAGGGCTTTCATAATGTAATAGTGCGCCAGTTTGGCTGATAACTGGATACTGTTCTAAACGAATTCTTTTATAATCTAGAGCCGAAGTAAGTAGGCGCAGCCATTTGGTTCTATCATCATTTGCATAGCTAGTCATTTGATTTTGATTGATAACATGCAACGAGTTTTCATCGTTGCTAGTTGATGCATCAAATGCTTGGTGCATCAACTCAAATAGTAATGCTGCGTTATCTTCTCTTTTAACTTTATTACACACGTGTAAAAATTGTGCAGTAAGTACTGTGTGCTCCATACGGTTGATTTTTTCTAATTCACTTTTGATTTGGTTACCAAACGCATAGGCATCCATCGGTTTTTTGCAAAATACGGCAAAATCCAAACCACTTAACCTACCGCAAATGAAAGAAGGGTTGTTTTTGCATACCTGCGTCAATATATCGCCAATTCTTTTGATAAGCGCATTGGTTTCTACAAAACCTAGTTTCTGGTCGATTTCTGCTAAGTTAGATAACCTAGAAATAATTAAATTACCTTCGTTAAAATGCTCGATGCGACCTATAGTGCCATTGATGTTTTTTGCAAAATAATCATGATTCATTAAGCCAGAAATTTGATCAAAATTTGTTTGAAACTGTAAAGCTTCCAACCTAACGGCTTCTTCGCTCACGGTCTTTTTGATACGGTTTGATAGGCTGTTCATTGCTACTACTACTGCTTTAAATTCTTTAGTTTTAGGCTCTTTAATGGTAATAAATCGACTTTCACCAATGGCTTTTGCCTGTTGTACAACCTCTTTGAGCGGTTTTAAAATACGCTTTAAAATTTGCCCACTTAAGTAACAGCTGACCACGCCTATTGCCAATGCCCAAATGGCAATAAGTAGTGTGGCATCCCATAGTTTATCAATGACAAAATTGGCATCACTTTCTAATTTAATACTGCCGTACTGCTTCCACCCATCTTGAATATCTGCAATACCTGGTTGCACTTTGATCGGGATTAACTTAACAAACCAATTGGGTGCCTTAGTTTGGCTATTGGCATTAACACGCTCACTGATCACCTTGCCGTTAGGATCACGCAATCCAATATAACGGTAGTGGCCAGAATCAAACTCAGCAGAAAGTAATAAATCAAGTGTCGTTGGATCTTTAGGCATTTGCGACATCGAAACCGCTATTGATGTAGCGTTATCACTATTTTTAATTTGTAATTGTTGCGCTAAATAATTCTTACTAGATAGCGTACTCAGTACAAAGCTACCACCTGTTGCGAGTACTAATACCAGCAAAATAGCTAACCATAGTTGTTTGATGAGTGACATTTTGTTTTCCTTTACCTTTATTCTATTCCATCTGCTTTAATTCTTGCCAACACATCACGCCAGCGAGATAAGCTAGCTTGTGAAGAGCTGCTAGCGTTACTGTTACCCACCCACAAGCCTTTATCATTAAAGCTAAATACTGGAGATAAATCTGTGCGTGCGCTGGCTGGCATGATATCGGGAATTAAATTATCTAAAATTAAGGGTTCAGACTGGGGTGTAGCGTAGTAGCTCAGCACCATGTGTGCCCGCACGGTTTTAATATCTTGGTTATATAACATAGCTCTTACGTAGGTGAGGCGTAGCTTGTCATTAGCAACATTAGCCACTTTTAAAAAAATATATTTGGCGATGCTAAAGTCTTCGCAATCCCCGCCTTGTACACCAATAGATTCTAAGGGAGTTGCCCAATAATCGACTTTATTCCACAACTCTATATCATCGACAAAGCGCATTTTATGATTAAAGTAATTATTAATCTGTGTGAGTTTTTCAATATCTGAAGCTTGCTTTAATTGACTGATTAGCTGATTAAGTTCAGAAATGCTCTTGTAAGCTTCTTCTCCGTAACGGCTACGCGCTAAATTGCCTAGTTTATTAAAGTCACAATTAGCTGCATAAATGCAGGTGGCGCTTAATAATAGTAATAGCAAACCCCAGCTTTTGATGGTTTTGCATAAACTTATTAGTCTAGAGTTTTTTGTAAAACCAAAAAGCACAAGCAGTCCAAGAATGAATAAAGACAAGTTATTATGTTTATCGGCTTAAACGCTTAAGACTTGATTGCACATGTTTAAAGTGCTTAATTTAGTACTGGTTTTCATATTGGCCATCAGTACAATATTTTTATGTTTTAAATGGGTATTTAATGCAATTGTGAAAAGAAGTTTAAACGCATCAATATTTAATTAGGACATCAACATGGCAATGGTCGGTAAAGTAGTAGCAATGACAGGTGTAGCATATTTAATCACTGATAACGGTGATAAACGTGAGCTACAACTCGGCGACGAAATACAAGTCGGCAGTACTATACAAACACCGCCTGGTGTCATTGTCGACATTAGATTTGCTGATGGTCGTGATGTGCATATTGGTCCAAATCAGCTTGTTTCCTTTACGGAAGACTTATCTCAAATATTATCATCAGGAAGCCAAATAGATGGGCTCAGTCAAGACAGCGCATTAAATGCAGCCACCATCGATACGGTAATTAAAGCGATTGAGCAAGGTAAAGATATTGGTGATGTTTTAGAAGAAACTGCCGCAGGTACTTCTGGCTTGGCCACTGCTTACGGTTTTAGCTTCGTGGAGCTGCTTAGAATTAATGAGGTGCTTAACCAGTTTAGCTTCGCTTATCAACCCACTACTAATGGTCAGATTAATATCGAACCCATTAATAATATTGATAATACAGATCAAATTATAACCACAACTGTTGTAGCTCCCCCCATTACTCCAGCGCCAACTGCCCCTGCAGCGCCTACTAATGCCCCAGACATGACGGCTGCCACAGACACAGGCACCAGCACAACTGACAACAACACCAATAACAATCAACCCAGCTTTGCTGTCGCACCTCCTGCCGCAGGTGAAACCCCAAGCCTCTACATTGATGGCATTAAAGTGCCTGCGACATTTAATCCAAGCACCAACACGCTTACACCAGCTAACCCAATCACAGACGGCACACATGCTATCAGCACGACAGTGACTGACGCCGCAGGCAATGAATCTGCCCAAAGTCCAAGCTTAACTGCTGTGATTGACACTGTCGCACCAAATAGTGCAGCAATCAGCGGTGTATTGCCAACCGATAGCATCAACGATACAGGCAGCAGCAACTCGGACAATATCACCAATAACAAAGCCCCCACACTCACAGGCACAACAGAAGCAGGCAGTGTTGTTGTGGTGAATGTCAACAGCGTTAATTACACCGCTACCGTCACAGGCACGACATGGACAGTCGCCCTCACAGGTGCCGCCTTAGTGGATAGTGACTACACGCCAAGCATCAAAGCGACTGATATTGCAGGCAACAGCACTACAGTGGCAGGTGAAAAATTTACCGTAGATGCTACAGCGCCAGCCACGCCAGCAGTTGCGCCTGATATGACTGCAGCCACTGACACTGGCGCCAGCGATACCGATGACAATACTGCTAATAATAAACCTAGCTTTGCGATACCTGCGCCTAATGCTGGTAATGTAGCAAGTCTCTTTATAGACGGCATTAAAGTGCCTGCGACTTTTAACGCAACTACCAATACCCTAACACCAACATCGCCCATTGCTAATGGTAATCACACCATTAGTTACACGCTCACTGATGCTGCGGGTAACGAAAGCAGTGCAAGCCCAAGCTTGCCTGTTGTCATCAATAGTAACGCGCCTGCCGCGCCTGCTGTTGCCCCTGATATGACCGCTGCAACCGATACTGGTGCGAGTTCCATTGATAATAACACCAGCAACACTGCCCCAAGCTTTGCGATACCAGCACCAGGTGCTGGGAATACTCCCACGCTGTACGTTGATGGATTAATGGTAGCTTCTACATTTAACGCAGCCACCAATACGCTAACACCCACCACACCTTTGAGTGAAGGCAGCTACAATATTGCCTATACGCTCACCAACCCAGGCGGCAGTGAAAGTGTACTAAGCCCAAGTTTACCGTCAGTGATCGACACCACCGCGCCGACCACTGCGCCTAGCGTGATCATCGTCGCCGACACCAATAACGATGGCAGCATCAACGCCTCAGAAAAAGCCAGC
>JAYVFU010000225.1:0-2946 GCA_043772865.1 Methylophilaceae bacterium | reverse complement strand
AAAAAGCTTAAAAACGGAGAATTAATATGTTGCAGCAGATTGCAAAGTTTTTGAAATATTTTATTTGGATTTTATTAATTCCAATCGCCTTATTCGCTCTCTACACTTGGGCGTCACTCACTTGGGTGTATTCGTCTGGCGAGCGCGCGGGTTATGTGCAAAAGCTCTCGCAAAAAGGTTGGCTGTGTAAAACTTAAGAAGGTGAATTGGTGCTGGTTTCTATGCCAGGCACGCAGGCAGAAAAATTCTTTTTTACAGTAAAAAATAAAGTGGTGGCTAAAAAAATCAACGAAAGCATAGGCAAACGCGTGCGGCTGATTTATGAGGAACATAAAGGCATTCCGACCGATTGCTTTGGCGAATCAGCTTATTTTGTGCAAGAAGTGTATTTGCTAGATAAGTAAAATTAAAGAATGGCTGGCGCTAGCAGCATTATTACGCGGGTTGCAATAAATATTAACTATAGACAATACGGAATGATAAGTTTTAATACGTACCCACTAATCAATATTTGTCCTGCTGTATCAAATAAAATGCCCATGGTAACTGGGCATTTTTTTGTGCTATATGTGGCAATGCTTTAAAGCTGGTTAAGCGGAATTGCAATATCAATCACCCTGTTTTCTGGAGTGAAACTGCCGCGTGAAGTGGCTTTACCAGTCGGCACATTGATGGAGTAGAGCTTGGTAGCGCCATCAGCCGTTTTAATCGAGGCAAGGCTTTGCACATCTACGGTTACACCGTTACGAACAGTGCTGTAGGTATCGAAGCCAGCGACGGCAGTGGCGTCTACCGTCAGCTTGCCGTTAGCAACCAGCGAGCCATTATTGGGCGGCGACTGCACCGAGATTTGATCCAGATTTGAATCCAGATCATAGAGCGTGGTATTGGTTGTCGGGTCGAGATCGTTGTTGGTGTATGCAGCACCCACTACCCCAAGTGCCGTAACACCTACCGCATAGTTAAGCGCAGCATCGGTAACGGTTACGCCGCCAGCATTAACGTTATGGCGTAGGTTCTGGCCAGTATCGCTAACGATGCGCAGACGGTCGGCTACTGGGTTGAAATCTACTCCGAAGGATGCACCGCTAAGCGCAACACTAAGACGGTTAACGAATATTGCGCTAGCATTGCTAACATCAAGCAGATAGATGCCGCCCGCATTGCCGACACCGTATAGCCTGCGGTTTTGCACGCGGTAATCAATGCCTATCAGCGTGCTATCACCGCCAGTAAGACCCGTAACGGTACCAATGTTGGTAGCTTGGTCTGGGCTGCGCTCGTTGAAGCACACCAAGCGCTGGTCGCTGGTGAGGCCAACTACGTTTAAACTTCGGTTAAAACTACTAGTGCTGTTGCAGGCATTGCCGCCGCCGTCATAACTGCTACCATAGGTATAAGTAACTCCAGCAGAGATGGGGCCTGAAAATACAGCAGCGAAGAGCGCGGTCAAGGTGGTAAGACGAAATTGCTTATTCATATTGATTCTCCTGATACTAAATTGGGCTGCAAGATAAAACCGTCTTTTGAAACGCAACCTAAGTTTCAAATAACTATATACGTATCTTATTAATTTTTAGATTCAGCCACGTAATTTTATTTAGCGCTGGCGATAAAATGTGTTTAACGGGCGAAAAGTTGAACTGCCGAAAAAAATGAATTAACCAGAATGTCGAAACTTTAGTGTTTCATCGCCAGCTGAGTCTGTGCGCTAGCCCACCTATTTAAGATTTAATGACCAATAGAGACGAATTGAGTTAACCCGTCTTCCGTGGACACTTTTTAGAAGAGGATAGAAACGCTTAAGAATAAAACAATAGTAAAACAATTGGGGACGCACCACTATTTAACCTAAATTTATGATTTTAAATACAAAATTTAAAAACTCGCTAACATAACACAAGAGACTGTTCAAATTTCTGTGTAACTGAATTTTGCCTTAGGTTACATTAAATTCAAAAACAAGGCATTTAGAATGGGAACGACTTAAACAGATTAAAGCCCAACCTCAGCAGACATTGCAGATTTACTGGGCGGGTTTAAAGGTATGGAAGATTACCAGTTGCTCATGAAAGTCGTCATTAAGTGCGACAGAACGCGCCTTGCAAGCAGAAATGACCCAGACTTAGTTTACATGCCAGTATCGTTAAGAAAGCTGGCATCAGCCCTAACGGCACAAGCGATACGGTTCAATTTTCTACTGGCACAAAGCCAAATCTCTTAGTAAATTTACCGAATTAATTATAAAATATGAGCATCCTTTAAATAAAGCCTGTGGATAAATGACAGCTAAAAATATAATAGTCGATGAAAAAAACTACATTACGCCTGATGGTTTTGCTGCCTTGCAGGCCGAGTTTCATCAGCTTTATAAAGTAGAGCGGCCAGAAGTGGTGCGTACGGTTTCATGGGCGGCTAGTAACGGCGACCGCTCTGAAAATGGCGATTACATTTACGGCAAAAGAAGACTTCGCCAAATTGATAGCCGCTGCAAACACTTGATGAAGCGTATGGATTTGGCTGAGATTGTGGATGCCAGCCGTCAGCAACACTTAGAAAAAATCTATTTTGGCGCTTGGGTGACGCTGTTTAATTTAAGTGATGACAGCGAAACCACTTATCGCATCGTCGGCAAAGATGAAATTGAGCCAAACAAAGGCTACATTAGCTGGGTATCACCTTTGGCCAAAGCCGTGCTGGGCAAGGGTTTGGGCGATACTGTAAAAGTAATAACACCCAGCGGTGAAGGCGAGTTTGAGGTGATTGATATTCGTTATTGTGAAGCCAATTAAAATACAAGTGCTTGAACTTTAATAATTATTGAGTTATCTTAGCTATTATGTTGACGCGTATTTCACACTTTTTGGCCTGTTTGCTTGTAGTGCTAATACCATTGCAAGGCTTTGCTGCGGCTAATATGTCGATATGCAATAGTCTAATGCAGGC
>JAYVFU010000224.1:0-2957 GCA_043772865.1 Methylophilaceae bacterium | reverse complement strand
AATACTGTGAACGCGCCGCTAACAATTAAATTATCAAACTCTTCCTCAATTACTGTAATAGCACCACGATTAGGGCGCACTTTAGAGATAATTAAATCACCTTTTTTTACCTCAAATTTAGCATTAGCAGGCAACTCAGTTGTTTCAATTAAAATGGGTGAGTTTGTGCCATCACTTACATTTACATCGCTAATTTCAATGTAGTGGTAAGCGGATTTAAGCTTGCGTGATACGTCATTAAAATGGTCGTATTCGTTCTTAATGAATGTATAACCATATTTGTTTGATTTAACCGTGCTTTCAAAAGCCTCATATTTCGGCTGGTAATACTCAGCATCTAGGCGGCCGCTAGAGCCAAAGCTTTGTGCAATGGTTTTGATGTTAGTGTTTTGTGTAGAAGGCTTAAAATCTGCCAAACCCACCGCCTCAAGCAACACTTGTTCAGCATTTGAATAAAGATTTTTTGATTTCTTTAAGGCTTCAAGAGATAAATCAGTTAAATCTCTTATCCTTTTTTGTAATTCTAAAGTAGGTTTAAAAACGGGAACAGTTTTTATATAGTCCAAGCTCACAAGTGGCTGAGCATTGCCAGTGTTCATTCTAATGTAAAGATTTTTACCATAACTTGAACTTAAGTAAGCTTGTAAATATTCGTTTAAAAAATTACCCGCATGCGACCGAATTAAAGCAACATTTCGCACGATATTTGCAATCCCAATATCATCAGGAACTATAGCTGCAAATCCAACATTCGCGCCCACACAGCTGATTAAAACATCTCTAGGAATTAACGCACTTTTCCGCAACTTATTGTGATGCTCCTCAGATATATATTCGACATCGTTATCACTCAAAATCCCAGTTAAAACATTTCTTGCGCCATAATATTTTGAATGTCCCACCTCTGTAGTTACCGCGTTGCCATGTTCGCCATCTGTTATAAAAGCAATATCCCCTAGAAGCTCATATTTTTTAGATAAAATCTTTTTATACAATCTCGTGTAATATTTCTGAAAAAATTCAGGATCAATTCTTGCATTAAAAAACTGATCAAATGCTTCATTCTTCTGAATAACCGAGATTTCCAGCCCTTCTAACAACGCTGCATATTTGTCAGCGTTAAATCCGTTAGAAGGGCTTATTGAAAAAAACTTAATCGCTCTTTTTTGGCAAACTCGGTAAACGCTTCGGCAATACCATCTTGAGTAATGCCGTCATGATTAAATAAATCGTGCTTTACGATTAAATGGCCGTGGGTATCGAGTAAAAACTCCCCAGTTCCGTCATTCCCGCGTAGGCGGGAATCCATTTTTTCTGTTTGCAAATCTAATGGATTCCCGTTTTGCGAGCTTTTGCTACGCAAAATGCCTGCTTCAACCATTTCACGGGAATGACGTGTTAGGGTATTTTTAACAAATATTTTATCGCCAGAGTTATCTTTGCTGGGCTGTTGCATGGTGGCGAAAAATATCGGGTAATCGTCTAGCTTTGGGCAAAGCGCACCTTGGCTGGCATTATCATTCCATTTTTGCACTAATAGCACGCTGGTTTTAGTGCCTGTATGTGGCTTAAATACATTGCCATGCAGGCCTACCACGCCGAGTATTCGACAATGCTCGCTAATAAACTCACGAATTTGTTTATCAGATGAATTATTAAACCTGCCCTGTGGCAACACCACCGCCATACGTCCGCCAGGTTTTAAAAAGTTAAGATTGCGCTCTATAAATAAAATATCGCGCCCTAGTGCGGTTTCATACTTGCCATTGGCTTTTTTGCCTAGCTCGTATTTGGCTAATATACGCGTCTCTTTAATATCGCCTGCAAATGGCGGGTTTGCCATGAGTACATCAAAACCAAAATCACGGTTGTTATCTTTATCTAGGCGTAGTTTGCGTAGCTTTTTCCAACCTTCGCCGTAAATGTCCAGCCATGCTTCGTCTTTGGTTTTTTCATCCCAACGCTCATAATCCAGCGTGTTCAAATGCAATACGTTGGTTTGCCCATCACCTGCAATCAAGTTAAGCGTACGGCCTACACGCACCGCTTTTTCATCAAAATCAATGGCAAATACATTGTTTTGTACATAATCTACACAACGTGGCGTTTTGGTTTCTGCGGTAAACAAGTGGCTTTTATCTAAGCCTTCTTCTTTCATAATCTGCTCCCACACATGAAAAATGCCATGTACAGGAAAGCCGCAGCTGCCAGATGCGGTATCGATTAGAGTTTCATGCTCCTGTGGGTTAAGCATTTTTACGCACATATCAATCACATAGCGCGGAGTGAAGTATTGGCCTTTTTCGCCTTTGCTGCTTTTATTTATTAAATATTCAAAGGCTTCATCGACTACATCTAAATTGGAGTTAAAGAGTTTTACACCTTCAAGCGAAGCGACGCAAACCGCCAAATGGCTAGGGGTGAGCAATAACTTAGCATCGTCAGTGAATACACCTTCCCATTTGGCTTTAGCTTTATCAAACAAGCCTTGAATTTTAATGCGCAAATCGGTTTCGGTATCGCCATAATTTTTAAAAACTAAGGTACGTTTTTTATCGCGTCCGCTTTCCATTTCGTCATAAAGCTTGGTGAATATGAGTTTAAACAACTCTTCAAAAACATCGACGCCTGCATTAGCTAAAACTTCGTCTTCCATCTCAAGAATCAAATCTTTGAGCGACTTTCTTTCATTGACGAGTTTGTCTTTTTTAACTAAGTCTTCAATAGTCCAGCGTTCTGAAAGCACATCAGAAAGCTTTTCGCTGGCTTTGGGTAGCTCGGGAATATCTTCAAAATAATTAGGGTCTTTACGATGGTAAAACGAAATACTTTCGCCGTTGCTCCACACGCCCATTGGCGCGCCTGTGGCGTTGCAATAGCTTTTAAGCTGCTCTTTACCATCTTTTAGTTTTGGCTTTTTAATTTCAACCAAAATATAAGGCACTGTGGCGTTGGCT
>JAYVFU010000223.1:0-2968 GCA_043772865.1 Methylophilaceae bacterium | reverse complement strand
CGATTAGTGCCCATGGTAAGTATTTACCCATGCCACCAGCTGCAGCTGTATTACCACGTGCTAAACCAGTGATTTCAGCGGCTGAAGCAGCTGGATCGGCTGCGCCGTAAATTGCAGCGCCTGCCACAACAATATCAGCACCTGCATCAACTACTTGACGCACTGTTGCCGCTTTAACACCGCCCGCTACAGAAACTTTAGCGCCAGTATTTAAACCAACAATCATTGCTAAGTCGTTAAAAGGTGTTTGACCAGCGGCTTGTTGATCTAAACCAGTGTGCACGCCAATGATGTGCGCGCCTAATTTAGCCACTTCTAATGTACGTGCTTTTTTGTCAGCAACGTTGATCAAGTCCACTTGTGCTTGTTTGCCGTATTTATTAGCAACATCAATTACGCCTTTAATAGTACCAATATCAGCAGTACCCAAAACGGTACAAATATCAGCACCTGCTTTGTAGAATGGCTCAGCTTCGTAGAAGCCAGCATCCATGGTTTTTAAATCGACTAAGATTTTGTTGTTTGGGAATTTAGCACGTAATGTTTTTAATAATTCAATACCGTTGTGCTTAATGCAAGGTGTACCGATTTCTAAAATATCTACGTGTGGTGCTACTTTAGTTGCTAATGCAACGGTTGCGTCAAAATCCAATGAATCTAATGCCATTTGGGTTTGTGCCATGGTGCCTATTCCTCCGAGCTCGCTAATAATTTAATTAATGTGATCGATTAAAATTATTTGATTAAAAAGTTAATATTTTGTAGTTATTTGGTCTTAATTCAAAGTAATTTTACAAAATACTGTTTGCACATTTTGTACATTTCGACATCATAACCGCAATTGGTCGATTATTTCAACAATTTGGATACAAATTGATTATAAAACAAGCACTTTAGTGTAGTTTAGTGCTATTTAGATGGCTTATTCTGATTTTAGAATCACATTTAACGCTTGAACTAGGCTAGTTGACTGCGTATCGGTGCCGATTGTGATGCGAATATAAGGCGAAATACGCGCTGGTTTTTTAAAGTGACGCACAATAATACTGTGCTCACGCAACTTTGCCGCCAAAGTCGCGCCGTCTAATTTTTTGTGCTTGGCAAAGATGAAATTAGCACCCGACGGCAATACTTCAAAATTTAATGATTGCAAATCATTCACCACAGCATCTCTGGTAGAAATCACTTTAGCGCAAGTTTCTTCAAAATAATCATTGTCTTGCATGGCAGCAACAGCGCCCACTTCAGCAAATCGATCAATCGGATACGAATTAAAACTATCTTTAACGCGCATTAAGGCTTCAATTAAATCTTTATTGCCTAGCGCATAACCCACGCGCAAGCCTGCTAAAGAACGCGCTTTTGAAAGCGTATGTGTCACCAGCAAATTAGGATAAGTAGTAATCAGATTCACCGCCGATTCTGTACCAAAGTCCACATAAGCTTCATCAACCACAACCACCGAATGTGTATTTCTGCTTAACAATTGCTCGATTTGCGCTAGCGCCAAGGGTATACCAGTGGGCGCATTAGGATTTGGGAAAATAATGCCGCCATTAGGGCGCGCATAATCGTGAATATCAATTTCAAATTGTCTATTCAATGCAATGGTTTCAAATTGAATACCATACAAACCGCAATACACAGGGTAAAAACTATAAGTAATATCGGGAAATAAAAGCGGTTTATCGTGCTTTAGCAAAGCTTGAAATACATGTGCCAGCACTTCATCTGAGCCATTGCCGACAAACACTTGATTGGATTGCAAACCAAAATTTTGTGCGATTGCTGCTTTTAACTTGTCAGAATTGGGGTCTGGGTACAAACGTAAACTATCAGCCGCTTCTAGCTTAAGCGCTTCAATCACTTTTGGGCTTGGGCCATAAGGGTTTTCATTGGTGTTGAGCTTTACCAAGTTACTCAACTTGGGCTGCTCACCAGGGACATAGGGTGTAAGCCTATGTACAACATCGCTCCAAAATTTGCTCATTTATGGCTCATTATTTCAAGCGGTATTCGGCTGATTTAGCATGCGCGGTTAGGCCTTCGCCGTGCGCTAAAACTGAGGCGATTTTGCCCAATTTCTGAGCGCCATCTTGCGACACCATAATCAAGCTGGAGCGTTTTTGAAAATCGTACACGCCCAATGGAGAGCTAAAACGCGCTGTGCGCGAAGTTGGCAATACATGGTTTGGCCCTGCGCAATAATCCCCTAGCGCCTCACAGGTATCACGACCCATAAAAATAGCGCCTGCGTGTCTAATCTTTTTGCTCATTTCTAGTGGATTTTCGACTGACAACTCCAAATGCTCTGGCGCAATATAATTACTAATTTCAATCGCTTCGTCTATGTTTTTAGTCAGTATTAACGCGCCACGATCAGTAATTGACGTATTAATAATGTCTTTACGCGGCATGGTTTCAACCAATTTTTGCATGCTGGCGGCTACCGCATCTAAAAATGCCGCATCTGGGCTTAACAAAATAGATTGCGCCAATTCGTCATGCTCGGCTTGGCTAAATAAATCCATGGCAATCCAATCTGGATTGGTTTTGCCATCGCAAATCACCAAAATTTCAGATGGTCCAGCCACCATATCGATACCCACCACGCCAAATACACGGCGCTTGGCAGCAGCTACGTAAGCATTGCCTGGGCCGGTAATTTTATCCACTTGCGGCACGGTTTCTGTGCCATAAGCCAATGCACCAACGGCTTGCGCGCCGCCAATACAAAACACCCTATCACCACCTGAAATAGCCGCTGCCGCCAACACAAGCGCATTTTTTTCGCCGTTAGGGGTAGGCACCACCATAATCAATTCAGCTACACCCGCCACTTTGGCTGGAATGGCGTTCATTAACACGCTAGAAGGATAGGCCGCTTTGCCGCCCGGCACGTATAAACCTACACGGTCTAACGCTGTCACCTGTTGGCCTAATACTGTGCCGTCGGCTTCTGTGTAAC
>JAYVFU010000222.1:0-2982 GCA_043772865.1 Methylophilaceae bacterium | reverse complement strand
GTGTTAAATGACGAAATAATTGCCACTATGTGTTGCGAGTGGCAAGAGCTGGCAGGCAGAGATACCGTGCATTTTGGCATGATAGCCGTTAAACCCACACGGCAAAATAAAGGCCATGGTAAATCGCTCATTAAAGCAGCCGAGGCCATTACAGTAAGAGAGTGGCGTGTGGTGGGCTTTCACATGGCAGTGATATCTATTAGGCATGAGTTAATCGCGTTTTATGAGCGGCTGGGGTATATAAAAACGGGCGAGTTTAAAGATTTTCCAGAGAATTCAGCGCTATGGCAGCCAAAAGTAGAAGGCTTGAATTTGCAGTATTTGGCTAAAGTGATTGTGGGTTAAAAATACAGAGCTTAATGCTTTTGTAATAGTTAAAACTTAAAGTTCAGCCAACCCGCACTGCTGCAAATATTGATAAGTTTCATCATAAAATGCTGGCGCCCGAGTAAAATCTTGGCTATTGCCTTGTGGTATATAAATCACCATGCCTTGCCGAGCCCTAGTTAATAAAACGCGGTACGAGTTCTCTAAATAACGTTGCTGAGCATCGTTATGGACATGCATCCATTTGCTACCTTTGAAATTCCAATATTCAAAAGCATTATTTTTATAGCGATAATCTGCATCCCATGCCACTAAGCACCAATCTAATTCTAAGCCCTGCACAATAAACTCTGTGCCAACATCTTCTAAAAAGTGGCAAGAGCGCACATCATCTTGTGGATTTAAAAACCAATGCGTGGCATCTATTTCGTTATTGACGAATATGCCTTCAGCTTTTAGACGTTTTGCGCCAGCGGATGCAATTATGCCACAACTTTCTAAACCTCTATTTTGTGCTTTAACCCATGCTTTGGCTTTTAGTAAATCGCGTGTTACAAACATAGGATAATGTGTACTAATTTGTTTATAAATTAAAAGTGCTTGAGTCGGCTGGTTATGAATAAGATAGTGTACAAAATGTGACAACTTATCTGCTCTAAAAGACCGCATTGATGTTGCCAAGTGCAAACTATGTTCACTATAAGACTTCGTGTTTAGCAATAGACTAAGCTCTATATTTTCACCTGCGTACTCTTTTTGTTTGAGCTTTTCTGAGTAGTAAATGTGCCAATCTAGGTAATGCTTTTCAAGTGCAGAGAACCAGCCATTTAAGCCAGCTTCGCCATCATTAATTTCTTGACCGCCACCGATTAACGCAATCACGACACACCATTCATCGTGCCTGTCCATTACCCCAATCAAAAATTCAGGCTCTGATTGATTGAAACCTACTTGATTACGCTTTTGTTGCATGAATTTAGATGCTTTATTTACATCCCATGCGCGCTGCGCCTCATCAAAAATCACCACTTTATCAATTGGTGCTTGATTAATATCCTTTAAATACTCGTCTCGAAAATGATGAATATTTTGTATAAAACTACTGGTTTCCCTTCGTGCATCTGTTATGGATATATCTGCATCTCTTGCTGCACTGTCCTTCGCTAAGGCTTCTCGAAGCACATCGACCAAAGGGCCATTTCCCGAAAGAAATACAGCATGCTCATCATCTTGAGGGTTGTTATGCATGGTTGCAATATTTAAACCAACTAATGTTTTTCCTGCTCCTGGCACGCCTGTAACAAAACAAATAGATTTTTGCTTTTCAATGCGCGACTGACTAATAATCTCATTGATACGTCCAACCGTTTCAGCCAAATTTACCGCATCTGCATCATTGCGCGCAATGTCTGCGACATCATGACTAGCGTACAAAGCTTGCGCGGCTTCGATAATCGTTGGAGTTGGTTTATAGCGTCCATTCACCCATGCTATTGGGTCAATTGTTTTAAGTTCTTTGTAGGTTTCTAAAATATTGCTAAGTATTTTAGCTAAATTCTTTGCATTGGCTTTTATTGGGGGTAGTACGCCAATGTTTTGTTTTGTAACATCTAAAACTTCACCTTTAGCGTTTGTCGCAACTAAAATTGGACAGATTAGTTGTTCATGACTAGCTTCATGAAAACAACTTAAGTCTATTGCGTAACCTTCTGCTTGCCTTAAATCGTGAGATTTATATTCTGTTTCACCAACCTTAAATTCCAATACAAAAATAATGCCCTCGACGATGTAAACCACATCAGCCCGTTTGCCCATTCTTGGGATAAGCATTTCAAAAAACAAATGGCCTGTTTGTAGTCCTTGTAACGAAGTTTGCAGGATTTCAATTTGTTTCCCCCAAGCATTTGTTTGCAAATGTACTAAGTCTTGGGAATGATGGCCGGTGATTATGCCAATAATTTCATCTGATGAAGTAGCAAGAAAGTCATTAACATTTGCTGAGTAGTAAGCTCGGCTAGACATTGTTGGATTCGTCAAACGTTATTAGCTCAGCTGGCTCAACATTTAACGCAAGCGCAAGTCTTTCTAGGTTGATTAAACTTACGTTGCGTAAACCGCGCTCAATACCGCTTATATAGGTTCTATCAATCTCAGCAATTAAGCCTAACTGCTCTTGGCTTAATCCTCGCTGAAGACGGATAGCTTTTATGCGGGTGCCAAAAGCTTTAAGAATGGAATTATTCATGGCGGTTATTCACTAAATTAACTGCCATCAGTTTGATTGAAATGTGACCTATAAGGCTACGGACTATAAGTCACATTTTAATAATTGCAAATCGTGGTGTAGAAAGAAATAATGCCGCATCAAGATTGTGGTGGCTGGCGGCTTTGTGTAACCGAACTCAGGGCTTGGGCTTAAAAGATGCTTTGACAACACTGCTTTATCAATCGGATGTGCGAGCAAGCATCGTTGAAAGGCCTACAACATCACAGTGCTTGAATATTTTTTCAGCAGTTTTAAGAAAGCTACATGAGTCTTATCATGCAGATAAAAAGTTATTTGAGCGCAACTTAATGCGAGAGGCTATGAAAAAGTTAAATTTGGCAGGTGGCGTAAAACTTTTGGGTATTTTGCCAGAACAACAAGTAAATGCG
>JAYVFU010000221.1:0-2985 GCA_043772865.1 Methylophilaceae bacterium | reverse complement strand
GTGGCAGATACATCAAAAGGCTTATCTTCAATGGCCGCCATGACTAAATCACGCCCTGCATTTAACGCGGCGCGACTCACTTTTTCATCCCGTGAACGCACTACCACCTTGTAAACACCGCGCACCGAGGTGCTGCGCGCTTTACCAAAACCACCCTGCATGCCTGCTAATGTTTGTAACTCCAGTGTCACGTGTTCCAGAATATGTGCAGGCCAAGTACCCTCACGCAAACGCAACAAAAAGCCACCTGGTTCACCAATACCGCAACGATGTTCAGCCAATGAAGGTAGCCATGCGGTTAATCGCTCGTAAAAACCTGGTATCAGGTTAGAAGGCGAATCTTCCAATGCGCCGATATCAAGCCAAGCTTCTAAGACAGGACGATATGTCCATATATTAGGTCCACGTAAAGGCATGATTTTAAGAAATTCCATCAACTTTTCCAGATGAATTAAAATGAAAATTAACCGCGCGAGCATATCGCAAAAGCCTTACAGCAAGCTTACAGTATAAAAGCTTTAGCGCATGGCGAGCGGGTTGCCGCTATTTATAGCGCATGCTGAATGTAGTACACTCGATATCTGTGAATACGCCAATACCCCTCCCCCATTCAACTATTAAGACAAGCCCTAGCACTTGGAATTTACCAAGCCTCTGGCAGTCTGTCGTTCAAATAGCATTGTCTAATAATAAAGTGTCTAGCCATGAAGAAAAACCATATGCTTGGCTAGAGGTCAACCTAGATGCAGAGCTAAATTTTACAAAACATTTGTTAGTACTTACCAACAAGCGAATGCTATATTTTACTAGTGTTCAACCAACAGCTACTGCTGAATATAGTTATAAAAATGGATTAAAGCTAAGTCATCACGATCAAGCTGGTGTGGCTAAAATCGAGCTGTTTGATGAAAACATTCGCTTAGCCAGCTGGTGTTACACCTTGTCCAATGAAAGCTTATCCACACGCTTTATTAAACAGTTTGAGTTGCAGGTTGCAAGTTATAACTCTGGGCAATCGGCAGTTGTAGAGTCCTCCGAGCCCTGCCCTAAATGTAGCTATCAACTCGTGGCAGACGAAGATGAATGCCCGCAATGTAGTCGTAATATTGATATACCACCTTCAACATGGACGCTATTCCGACTTTGGCGTTTTGCCAAACCTTATCAATGGCAATTGCTAGCAGGGTTTGTGTTGATGTTGATATCAACAGCGGCCACACTGGTGCCGCCATATCTCACTATTCCATTGATGGATCAAGTACTTATTCCCTATCAAAATGGTTCGCCAATTGATAATAAATTAGTCTCCCTGTTACTTTTAGGCTTGTTTGGTTCTGCCTTATTGGCTTGGGGGCTAGGCTGGGCGCGCACTTATATTTTAGCTCTAGTAAGTGAGCGCATAGGGGCGGATTTGCGCACCATTACTTATGAGCATTTACTTAAATTATCATTAGAGTATTTTGGCGGCAAACGCACGGGTGACTTGATGTCGCGTATCGGCTCTGAATCTGACCGCATTTGTGTATTTTTATCACTACATTTGTTAGATTTTGCCACGGATGTGCTGATGATTGTCATGACAGCGGCTATTCTCATTTCTATTAATACAAAATTAGCGTTAGTCACTTTACTGCCACTGCCGATTATTGCGTGGATGATACACATCGTGCGCGATAAGCTACGTACAGGGTTTGAGAAGATAGACCGCGTGTGGTCAGAAGTGAGCAATGTACTAGCTGATACCATCCCTGGTATTCGCGTGGTCAAGGCTTTTGCGCAGGAAAAACGCGAAGCCACTCGCTTTCGAGTGGCTAATCAGCATAACTTGGTGGTGAATGACCGCATCAATAAAATATGGTCATTATTTTCACCTAGCGTTACACTGCTTACTGAAATTGGCTTGCTCATGGTATGGGCATTTGGTATCTGGCAAGTATCACGCGATGAAATTAGCGTAGGGGTACTCACTGCCTTTTTAGCGTATATCAGCCGCTTCTATACGCGGCTTGATTCCATGAGCCGCATTGTTTCTGTGACACAAAAAGCCGCCTCTGGTGCGAAACGTATTTTTGATATTCTTGACCATGTATCCAGCGTATCCGAACCAACAAACCCAATTCATTTAGAAAAAGTAACGGGGCAAATCGAAATTCGCAGTGCTGGATTTCGCTATGGCAATCGTGCGGTAATTAAAGATTTGAATCTCACCATACAGCCAGGCGAAATGATAGGCCTAGTTGGTCACAGCGGCTCTGGGAAAAGTACCTTAGTGAATTTAATGTGCCGTTTTTATGATGTGACAACAGGTTCTATTAGCTTAGATGGCGTTAATATTCGCTCACTGCCCATTGCAGAATACAGACGTAATATCGGCTTAGTATTGCAAGAGCCATTTCTATTTTTTGGCACCATTGCCGATAACATCGCCTACGGCAAACTTGAAGCAACGCGTGCCGAAATTGTCGCGGCGGCACGGGCTGCACATGCGCATGAATTCATTTTACGATTAGCACATGGGTATGATTCCATGGTGGGTGAGCGTGGACAAGGGCTGTCAGGCGGTGAGCGCCAGCGAATATCCATTGCACGTGCTTTACTGATAAACCCACGCATTCTAATATTAGACGAGGCAACTGCTTCGGTAGATACCGAGACCGAAAAAGAAATTCAAAAAGCCTTAGATAACTTGGTGTATGGCCGTACGACTATCGCAATTGCGCACAGGCTTTCTACTTTACATAAAGCGAATCGTCTAGTGGTGTTAGACCAAGGGCAAATTGTTGAAGTCGGTCATCATGATGATCTAATGGCGCGTCAAGGCGCTTATTACCGCCTTTACCAAGCCCAAGCACGTAATGTGGATACTGATTTAGATGACGTTGATAGCTTAGAGTCCATCGCCAGCAAAGAAACAAGTACTTAACCATGGAAACATTATCTATTAATACTGACTTCAAACTAAGCCGTAACCTCGCTGGGCGCTTA
>JAYVFU010000220.1:0-8585 GCA_043772865.1 Methylophilaceae bacterium | reverse complement strand
AGCGAGTTTTTGTGCATAATCTGCAGCTGTTTTATTGTAAGTTGGGCGGTAATCTGCATTAAAACCATGATTTACATTAGGGAAGACTATAATCTCTGATTTACTCCCTGATTTTTCTAGCTCGGATTGCATTTGTTCAATAATTTCTGGTTTGATAAATGAATCCGTACTTGCATATAAACCCAGCACAGGCACTTTTAAATTGTGTGCAATATCAATTGGGTCATTTTTCTTAATATCAGATTTCATGCCATTTAATAAACCATAATAAGCCACGCCTGCCTTAACATTAGAGTTACGTTCCGCGTATAGCCAAACTGTACGACCACCCCAGCAGTAACCAACTAAGCCTAGTTTTTCAATATCACCTTTTTTCTGGTCTTTTACAAAAGCAAGCGTTGCATTTAAATCAGAGAACACTTGTTCATCTGGTACCTTGCTCACTACTTTGCTTAAAATCTCGCCAATATCGGTCATGGTAGAAACATCGCCTTGGCGTGCAAAAAGCTCTGGCGCAATCGCTAAGTAGCCCATTTTTGCATAGCGCCTACACATATCTTTAATATGCTCATGGACACCAAAAATTTCTTGTATAACCAAAATCACTGGGAAATTTTTACCTGTAGATGGCATGGCTTGATAAGCAGGGATACTGCCGTCGGCTACTGGTATTTTTACTTCACTTGCAGTAATTCCGCGCATATCGGTAGTGATTGCTTGCGCTAATAAAGGTTGTGATGCAATTGCAAACCCTACCGCAAGTGATGTCATCATAAATGCTCGACGTGTAAAGCCTGCAGTTGCGGCTGCAGGTGTGTAATCTCCGCTATTAAAATCTAGTGGTTTAGAGCCATAGGTTAGTAAATCCATTGCTTTTCCTTTTGATAATTAAAAATGTGGCTTATTTAATGTGGCTAATTAATGAGGTTCTCAATGAAATGAGCTGTTCGTTAAGGCTGTTAATCTCAGGTGAAGTACAACCAGTTTTACATGTCACTTTTTTATTAATATATTTAGACAGTGTTTCTAAATTTCGCCCAGTTTCAGTAAGCGTTACAATCACGCGTCGCTCGTCATCAGTATCACGTTGCCTCCCTATGTAGCCGTTTTTCTCCAAGCGTTTTAATAAAGGTGTCAATGTGCCTGAGTCTAAAAACAACTGGTCTGCCAGCGCGTTTACAGTGATTTTATCTTGTTGCCAAAGTACTAATAAGACTAAATATTGCGGGTAGGTGAGGTTTAGCGAAGTTAATAGAGGCTTATAAACCTTAGTCATGCTAAGCGAGGCAGAATAAAGTGCAAAGCACATTTGTTGATTGATATGAGTAGCAGTCATTATTAAATTTCACTTAATTAAATTTTTCGTAACTAAATTTTAGTAAATTTAATTGAGTACAATTTAATTTACTAAAATTTGATTTTATACAATTTTAAATGGAAAGTGAAGTTTAATTTAATTGGATAAATGACAGGTTAAAGCTGTAAGTGCTTAAATTTGACTTAGTTAAGTTATAAAATATAAGCTGTAAAATTTGAGCTATCAAAAATTTAAGCTATAGAAACCGCCCAATTAACCTTGCGCCCATTTCTTTTACTTTTAATAGAATAGAACGATCTTGCCAAGCTTTTAAAGTGATTTCATCAGAAGCTTTAATATCATCCAAATAGGCTGCTTGCATTTGTCGTGAGAACTCACGACCTAAAATCACAGCATTGACTTCATCGTTGTCTAAAGCACTTCGCCAATCTAAGTTGCTAGAGCCTACAGAAACCCAAATACCATCTACTATCGCTGTTTTAGCATGAAGTAATGCGATACGTCGCTCATATATTTTTACTCCACCTTTTAATAACTCATTAAAGTATGAGCGCCCCGCATAATAAGCCGCTGATGAATCTGTATGCTGTGGCAAAATCAACCTAACATCCACGCCACGTGATGCTGCATCTAGTAATGATTTAATTAACTGAGGGTCGGGCACAAAGTAGGCATTGGTAATATATACTTGATTTTCAGCATTGGTGATTGCTGATATTAATGTGAGATACATCAAACTGAACGGATCATCTGGCGTGCTACCTATAGCGCGGACAATCTCTTTGCCTTGAGCAGTCACCGCTGGAAAGTAAGATTTTGGCGCCAGTGGGTTGCCTTTTTGTTTATTCCAGGACTCAATAAACAATGTTTGAAACTGCGCAACAATAGGTCCTTCCAACTTCACATCGGTATCGCGCCAGCCACTTTCATCATTATTGGCACCTTTAGATGTCTCTTTTTTATTATCAAATTCATTACGCTTACCTTTTGAACCGCTTGCAAAAGAGCCGCCTGAGCTTGAGCCGCTAGAATAAACGCTGCTAATATTAATGCCGCCCAAAAATGCAATTTGACCATCAATAATTAATAGTTTGCGATGATCACGATGATTGGGTTCCCAGGCTTTTTTACCTTTTAATGGATTTATTGGATTAAACTCCAGAACTTGTACACCAGCTTTGGTGAGTTGCTCAAAAAAATTTGTATTTGTGCTGATAGTGCCAATACTGTCATACATTAAATTAACTTGCACACCTTGCGATTGACGCTCAATCAATAAATCAGCAAATTGCTGACCTATTTCATCATCCTCAAAAATAAAAGACTCCATATTGATATGGTCTTTTGCACTTTTAATTGCGTCAAACATTTCTTTATAAGTTGCCGGACCATCGATTAACAGCGTCACTTTGTTGCCTATTACTAATGGATTGCCAACCACATCTTGTTCAAGTGCAATTTGTTTATCTAAAATATCTAAATCACCTGATGCGCGTTTCAATTCAGCAATTATCGCGGCACTTCTTTTAGCTGAAACTGCGCCACGCGCATTTTCAAATTGGGCTGCTTGGTTTCTATATTTTGAAGTATAAAACTGCGTGTCGGGTAGGCTGGCGCAACCTGATACCATCAAAATGACGTAGCTAAGGATGGGGAGTTTTAGATAATATGTCATGGCTTTAATGGGTAAATAATCAATTAATTAAATACAAAATGTATTAAATTTGGCTAGAAATATTTTATTACAATTTTTTAGTAAAGTCGTAAAAAAAGCCCAGTATTTTGACTAGGCTTTAAATACTTACTTAACATTTCTTGCTGGTACATCATCAAACATTAAAACAATTAAATGGTGGAGCTGGCGGGAATCGAACCCGCGTCCGCAAGCCCTCCACAGACAGTTCTACATACTTAGCCTTGTTGTTTAATTTAACGTGCAACACACCAACAGACAAGCAGTTTGCACGCGAGCTACCTAAAGGTTAATGAAGTGCTAAGTAACCCAACACAACACGTATCCCGTGTATATGACACTGCCATGGTTTTAAGGCCATCCACCCCACGGGAGAGGTGGTGCAGCGTCCAGCCGGTCTTAAGCGGCTAGAGAGTAAGTTTCGTCGTTTGCGACTATACTTGTTCAGCTGTATTTACGAGGTAATCTGATCCTCGGTATGCCCTGCACTGCTTTGCAACCCACGTCGAAACCTGGTCAGCCCCAAACAGAAACTGAATTATACGCTTTTAAAATCTACATCAAAGTGTTTGTTGCAGTTATGTCTCATTAGCTTATTTATTGTGCGAGCGCATAATCCTGCCTTTTTCGCGTTCCCAATCTTTTTCTTTTTCGCTATCACGCTTATCGTGTTGTTTTTTACCTTTAGCCAAACCAATTTCCACTTTAATGCGACCTTTTAAAAAGTGTAAGTCCAACGGCACAATGGTATAGCCAGCGCGTTCTACTTTTTCAATGAGTTTAATGATTTCTTCATTATGTAACAGTAGCTTACGTGTACGAATCGCATCTGGGCGAATATGGGTAGAGGCCGCGCCCATAGGCGTGACGTGGCAGCCAATTAAGTAAATCTCGCCACGTTGAATAATAACGTACGCTTCTTTAATATTAGCGCGATTATCACGAATGGCTTTTACTTCCCAGCCTTCAAGTACGATACCAGCTTCGTATTTATCTTCAATAAAGTAATCGTGAAAGGCTTTTTTGTTTTGCGCGATGCTCATAAATGCAATGAATAGCTTAAAATAGACATTTTACGCTAGAAATTACACTAGAAATTCATTAGAGATCATTTCAATTCAAAGATAATTAGATGAATGTTGTTGAGAAAACTGTATTAGTCATGCACTCTGCCGAGCAAATGTATGCGCTGGTGGATGCTGTGGAAAATTACCCACAATTTTTGCCGTGGTGCGGTGGGGTGGATTTGATTGAGCGTGATGAGAGCAAAACCACTGCGACATTGCACATTGCTTTTCATGGTATTAAACAAAGTTTTACTACTGAAAATCACAAAACTTTTCCTAGCCTAATGGAAATCAAGCTCAAAAATGGCCCATTCAAATATTTAGAAGGTGATTGGCAATTTATTCGTTTATCGGATGATGCGTGTAAGATTATTTTCAGGCTTAATTACGAGTTTGCAAATGGCTTTTTAGAAAAATTAATTGCACCTGTTTTTAGCCATATTAGTAATACTTTTGTTGATGGCTTTGTTACGCGAGCGGATAAAGTGTATGTCTAGAGACGTTTTCGCAAAATAAACTTTAGTCTAATTATGAATGAAAAATATTAAACCTCGTCACGCTCGTGAAAGCGGGAATCCATTAGGTTTTAGGCAAAGCCAAATTGGATTCCCGCTTTCGCGAGAATGACGAGCTTGTAAGTTTTTACGCTAAATTTAGTTTGTGCAAAATTTTATTTAACAAAAAGTTGATACCAATTTATATTTTGAATTGAGTTGTTATGTCTAACAGCATTACAGTTGAAGTGGCTTACGCGTTACCGCATGAGCAGGTGATTATCCCGTTAAGTGTTGCGGCTGAGACAACGGCGGAAGCTGCTATTTTGGCTTCAAAAATTTTGACTAAATATCCAGAAATTAACTTAAGTGTTAATCAAATTGGCTTATTTGGTAAGCTCACAAAACTTAACACCCCATTGCGCCATTTAGACCGAGTGGAAATTTATCGACCACTGATTGCAGACCCTAAAGAGATGCGTAGAAAACGCGCTGCGGATGGCAAGATGATGAAAAAAGGTGGCGGAGAGTTGGTGGAGTAGGGATGAGCATATGAAACCTATTGAGTGGCTCGAACATAATGCGCCAGGATTTAACAATCTTTCAGAACTTGAGCGTGAAGCAATATCAAACTTTTCACTGCTTTGGAGTTTTTTTGAAGCACGCGCACTTGCCACACGAGGCTCGTCACAAGCAATTTGCGCTCTTACTCATAAATGGTCATCACAAGGCATTCTTGATGCCCAGAAATTTTCGGCTAACCTTCAATATTTTCAACAGCGCTACTACTTAAACTCAGTGCCCACTCAACATTTAGCATCGCTAAACTTAAGAACAAACGATTGCCGTGAGTTGGTTAATGTCGTCCTTAAATCCGAAAATACAAACCCAGCAGACTGTGTTGCGGCACTTCTAATTATTGTTTACAGACTTCGCAATAATCTATTTCATGGGGCAAAATGGGCTTATGGCATTCAAGGACAGTTAGAAAATTTCAATAATGCAAATTCTGTTTTAATGAGTGCGCTTTCAATTGAGTACTTGGAGTAATTTAGCCCAGCCCATCAATGAAATGGGCCACGCTTATGTCAAGTTATAGCCACAATGCGCAATTGCTTTAAATAATGAGCATTTACTGAAAAGAAATCACCCTTTTGGTGAATGCTTTTCACCAATATGCGCTTCACCTCTTTGCTTGGCCAAAATCACTTGTTTTTGTCGCTCAGTTAAGCTGGCGCGCTTCTCTTCAGATAATGTACTGTAGCAATAAGGGCATGAAATTCCAGGGGTGTATTGCGGTGATGTTAACTCTGCTGGCGATAGCGGATGGCGGCATGCGTAGCATTGATCAAACTCACCAACTTCCAGGCCATGTTTAACCGCTACACGTTGATCAAACACAAAGCATTCGCCTTGCCATAAACTTTGTTCTTCTGGAATATTTTCGAGGTACTTTAAAATACCGCCTTGTAAATGGTAAACCTCTTCGAAACCTTGATCCAACATAAATGAAGAAGCTTTTTCGCAGCGAATACCGCCTGTGCAAAACATGGCGACTTTTTTGTGCTTGGTTTTATCGAGATTGTTAGCCACGTATTGTGGAAACTCGCGAAACGTCGTGGTTTTTGGGTCTAATGCCCCTTTAAACGTGCCAATATCCACTTCGTAATCGTTGCGCGTATCCACCAAAATTACATCGGGGTCACTAATTAACGCATTCCAATCCTCTGGTTTTACGTAAGTGCCGACTTGCTTGGTTGGGCTAACACCGGCAATACCTAAGGTGACAATTTCTTTTTTTAAACGCACTTTCATGCGGTAAAAAGGATGTTCGTTGGCAAAAGATTCTTTATGTTCTAAATCAGCAAAACGCCCAGCAAAAAGGGCATCGTTACGCAAATGGTTGAGTACATTGTGTATGTCATTAGTTAAGCCAGCAATTGTGCCATTGATGCCTTCTGTGGCCAGCAATATAGTGCCTTTGATGTTGTTGGCTTCGCAAACGGCGAGAATAGGTGCTTGTAGATTGCTATAGTCTGGCAAGCTAACGAACTTATAAAGTGCCGCAGTGAGGTATTTGTTGCTGGTTAACAATGACATATTGCGACTTGAGCTTAATCTAAAGCAAGCATTTTACCATTGCAGCTGGTGTAGGTAAAACGACTTAAAATCTTTACACAAACGTTTTTTTTCAATCAAAACCTATCATTTCCGTCATTTCCGTCATTCCCGCGTAGGCGGGAATCCAGTTAGGTGTCTAGTTCGCCTAGATTCCCGTCTACACGGGAATGACGGAGTGGGGGATTTGAATTACATTTTGTGTTTATGCAAAAATCATAACAAAACCATGACTAAACTACAACTAAGCTTAGTATTGATACGACTTAATGTGGCAAATATGATTTATTTCAGAATAAGAATTTCGCCATTACCGCTAGCGCCTAAATCGGCTATATATCTTTGTACACGTTGGCTGGTAAGTTGGCTAAATGGCGTTTCAAACCGCTGAAATGATTTAAATAATAAACTCAAATACGGCAATGTATGGCTACCGCAATCTTGCACTGTTGCGTGCAGAGTAGGCAAGTTTTTTAGTAACAAGGTCCCACGGCGCATGCTATAAGCCGTGTATTGTCCCAATGTGCCTAACACGCCAATAGTGCCTGCAATCATGCGTGAACCGCAGTAGTCTCCTGCGTTACCTTCAATAAGTATTAGCCCTCGGCGCATTTGGTCTCCCACTCTATCGCCCGCATTGCCTTTAATGATAATAGTGCCACCACGCATGCCTTTACGTTCACCAATAAGTGCCGCACCTAAAAAGTCACCTACGTTACCATGAATGTTTATAAAGCCATCACTCATGCCACAACCAGCAAAGTCGCCAACGATGCCTGAACAAATGATTTTACCTGCACTCATTTTAAAACCTAGTTGATTGCCTGCATTGCCATGGATGCTTATTTCACCTGCATTCATGTTTGCGCCTATGCAATCCATTTTTTCATGGGCGTTATTAAATGTGATGCTTGAAATAGCCGCACTTTGATTAAAATCCAGTTCAAAAACCTCATCTACGCGTAATTGAGTTTTTCCGTAGTACAGCAGAATGCTGGAAATTTCAGATTGCGTTAAGTTGGCTAATTTGCAGGGTGTGAGTGGTGTGCAATCAAGCCTTTGCTGCAAGGTAATTTTAAGTGTGAGGCTGATGGCGTTAATGGTTTCGCTCATTATTGCGCTCCACTCATAATTTCATGTAATTTAAAAAGATGAGGTCCAAGTTTTCCACCGTAATTACCTGCTGAAATACGTCTGATACCATTTTCACTACCTAATGAGCATGCTGCGGTAATACCAACCTGCATGGCTTTAGCAATGTCTTCAAAGCTTATGCCGTCAATCACAATTTCCATTACCGATTCTATATCGGGCGATAATTCGGTTTTTGTGGCACCTTTAAGAGTGGGGCAAAAAGCATCATTAGTGCTGGCAAACATAGTTTTGTATTTTGCACCCACTTTTGAGCCGGACCGCACAACCCCACCAGGAAAAGGCATAATCACGTTAGGTATTTTTTTCATGGCTTCAATGGCCGCTTCGCAAGCTGCTAATGCCTGAGCTTGCGATGTGGCTAGTACTAAAAAATTACCACCACCAATCGCCCGCACCATACCTGTTGTTTCTTCAGTTAAAAATTCGCCATCCATCACAGGTATGCGCCAGTAACGTTTGGCAATGCCATCTTGATTTGGTATTAATTTTGATGTTTGAAAACCATCGCCAAAATAGCGTAGGTTTTTACCAAGGCTAATTTGATCTGGGCTATCAATACCACTAAATGCAGCAGCAGTAGGGCAGGTGAGTATACATTGCCCCATGCGGGTTTCGAGTTGCTTCATCAACACTGCAGATCCCATGGCAAACATCAGGATTGCGACACCAGGGCGACCGTCAGGTGTTTCGTCACCACTTAATTCTTTTTCGATAGCAGACTCTACGCCACAGCCAATCAC
>JAYVFU010000219.1:0-27998 GCA_043772865.1 Methylophilaceae bacterium | reverse complement strand
GCTGTTTTAAGTGGAAATCTGAATAACGGCATCACCGCATCAATATCTTCGCCAAAACCAGATCTGGCGCGCATTACATTGGTTCTGACATCACTCACCAACATAAATGTTCTGTTAAAACCCATACCTTTGTGCATAACTTCTAACACTTTTTTGACGACATCATCTACTTTACAATCGCCTACTAACGTATTGATGACATCTTGTATGCCAGCTTGCAAAATAGATTCTGTATCTAATTTTTCAGTCGTGTTTAATATTTCTACACCGGCCAATTGATCAATAGTCATATGGTCGATATCGTCATTTAGCTTGCTCGTTACCTCATGTTGAATTATAAACCCTGTGTAAGCTTCGACCCGCTTTAAAAACGGGCTATCTTTGGTGGTAATACTTAAAATACTGGCGCGAACTGCCATTTCCTGCATGCCCAGTTCTAAGGCATGATTAAGCTGTTTTTCATCTAAATGTATGGCAGTTTTATATTTTCTGACTAACTGTTTTATTTGCTCAGTGACTTTTTTATTATCTACGCCTTCAATGGCTACTAAAGCTGTTAATTCGCTGGCTAAATTCACCGTAATATTCATTAACTCCAACTCATTTGCTGGATGATCAACTCGGTCAGATGGCAGGCTTTGCATACCTTGTAATAAACGCGTCGGAAAGTTCCAGCTTTTTGCAACACCTGCGCCTAAATCGTTATAGCTAATACCTAGAATTTCATATGAGGCTTTATTTGGTGGGATACCATCAGCGATAAGTTTGTTTATTTTTTCGCTTTCATCAAAAAAATAAAAAGTAGCAAGTAACCGACCTAAGTGATTAAAAATACCACAGATCATGGCTTCTTCATGGTTACGACAATTGAGATCAGCACTCAGTTGGCGTGCAATAAGCCCTGCAAAAAATGCAGTAATCACTTCATCGGTAAGCTGGATAGCCTGTGATTTGTTTTGTAAAAACTCAATGAGTATGAGCGCAGTAGCAATATCACGCACCATATCAAAGCCCAATATAACAACAGCTTTTGAGATCGTCGTAATTTTTCCACCAAATTGCCCATAAGAAACCGTATTCACTATCTTGAGCAGTTTTTTTGTCAGTGAAAAATCCTGAAGAATGATTTTTGTCAGGTTATTTAAAGAAGAGTGATCAGAACTGACTGTTTTATTAATTTCACTAATGGTTGTAGAAAGCGCAGGAAAATCATCATTACTGCGCATTTGGCTTAATAATGATTCAAGCACAGCATTCTGTTGATTATTTTTAACCATCATTTAAATCTTTAATCATGCTTATCAGTCATGTGATATAGCTAGCTGCATACAGCTCTAATTTGAGCAATGTCAGTTAATCCTTGCAGAATTTTATTAATGCCATCTTGCTTAAGCGTAAGCATGCCTGTTTCAAAGGCAGCCGGAATCATTTCTGATACAGGTGCACGTGTTTGAATGAGTCGTTTGACTTCTGGTGATATAGTCATCAGCTCGTGTATGCCTAACCGACCTTTATAACCAGTTTGTACGCACGCTGGGCAGCCCTTTGATTTACACAAGCTAAACTTACCTTCTTTGCTGTAATCATGCCGCCATTGCGCCATAATTTTAGTAGTATCTAGCGCGGTGCCATCTGCATACTCGGTTAACAGTGCATTAATTTCTTCATCTTCTGGCGTATAAGTTTGCTTACATTGTGTACACAGTGTTTTGGCTAAACGCTGTGCTAATACCGCGAGTAATGCATCAGCAAAATTAAAGGGGTCCATGCCTAAATCTAATAATCTAATGACACTTTCTGGTGCGGTGTTGGTATGTAAAGTAGATAGTACCAAATGCCCTGTTAGTGAAGCTTCTACACCTGTTTTGGCAGTCTCTTGATCGCGCATTTCCCCTACCATAATGACGTCTGGATCAGCACGTAGAAAACTACGAATAGCATTAGCAAAGGTCCAACCAATTTTACTATTTACTTGCACTTGACGCAGCCCAGGCTGGGTAATTTCTACTGGATCTTCAGCAGTCCAAATTTTTCTATCTGGCGTATTGATGTGCCCAAGTAGTGAGTGCAATGTAGTGGTTTTACCAGAGCCAGTAGGTCCGCAAACCAATATCAAGCCATATGGACGCTGCATGGCTTTTTGTAAGGTTTTTAAAATATGGGGGCTTAACCCTAATTTGTTCATTGGCACTGGTTTAGCTGCTGCCAGTACACGCATCACAATATCTTCTAACCCTGATGTAGTGGGGATAGTCGCAACACGTAACTCTACTTTAGCGGGCCCATATTGAGCAAAATCTATTTTGCCATCTTGTGGTTTTCGACGTTCTGAAATATCAAGCTGCGCCATAATTTTAATGCGTGAAATAACCGCACTGCGAAAATTAGCAGGAATTTCTAAATAATCAACCAACGTGCCATCTTTACGAAAACGCACGCGCGTATTCGCTTTACCTGCATAAGTTTCTATATGAATATCAGATACACCGTCGTTGTAGGCTTCTAATATCATGGTGTTAACTAGCTGTACTAATGTGTTATCAGATTCTGTAACAGCCTCTAATGCACTTTCTTCACTACCTATATCTTCGGTAAAAAGTTTTGAAGCCAAATCGCCTGTATTTCTTGATTGCGAAATATCGAACTCAAGCATGCCTTCTACTGGCAAATTAGTTCCAGATTGGCCTAAATTACTACTTTTGCCATTATAGTGCTTACTGATGGCCATTTTAATATCTTCACGCGAAGCCATTGCCGGCACAATTTTTAATTGAGTAGCAAAACGTAACTCATCTAACACTTTAATATTAAGTGGGTCTTCAAATGCCACCACTAATGCTTTTTCATGCAAACACAGCGGAACCAAAATATGCTTCTTGGCAACCGTTGCTTCGATGAGCCTAAATACATTTAAATCAAAGTTAAACTTGGTCAAACTCACATAAGGAATACCAAGTTTTTTAGCTAACGCGCCTTTTAGAGCGCGTTCATCTACCGCACCCATTTCTACTAAAATTTTCCCTAATGGCACCGTACGATTGTCTTTTTGCTTAGTTAATGCAATTTCTAGCTGTTCGGCTGTAATAAGCTCTAACTGCTGTAAGGCCTCACCTAAACGTAAAATTGGCTGACCTTCCTGATGGCGAATAGCCTGCTCTAACTCCTCACGTGTTAACACTTCATTTTCCGATAAATAATCACCTATTCGCTGCTGACGCAAGTCGTGTTGGCGCGATACTGCCGCAACAACTTCATCTGAACTGACTAGGTTTTCTTGCATGAGTAACTCGCCAATTTTTAAGCCAATTTGCTGGCTGGCTATTATTTTCTTAGGAAAAAAACAACACAACACTTTATCTTCTTCTACAGGCACATATAAATATAAGCCATTGTTTTGATTGCAATGCCCAATGGTATCGCCTTTGATAATTTCTTTATCGGTAAACTCAATGGTGTAAGGCTGTTTTGTTGATGCTGGGAAAACCTCTTGGGCACGCTCTTCTAACATACTTAATTGTTTTTTTATGCTAATAGCACGTGCTAGTCGGATAATTTTGATTTGATCAAGAGGTATCACCTCAATCTCAGAATTCATGGCAGATTTAAATCGGATGCTGGGCTCACCCGCTGAGAAATGAATAAGTTCGCCTTGTTTTTTATTACCATTACTGAAATATATTAAGCAAAGTTCTGGTGAAACCGCCTCTTTATCTCTGGCAAAGTCAAAATATGGGGGTGCAGGCCATTCGGCGATAGTGTGCATTTTTTACTCTCTTCAATCATGCTTTAAAATATAAGCAAATATTTTCTAACGTAATACTAGCAAGCTCACCTTGTAAATTAGCGTTTGAATAACAGCACTTTATTGGCTCAATTTAACAAGTTTAATTAGCAACCATTTTAAGCAATCTCAAGTTTGATTAATTAAAAGTGCCATTTAGTAATTAGTGGATTATGCTTACGCAAAAAATTCAACATGGCTTAAAATGTAGGCGCGCAATTAGCTGATAGGTAAATTAATACGCTGTCTTAAACATGGCAGGCGGACAAGAATCAAGAAGTGTTAACAGTATTGAGAAAGCAAGTTTGTAAAGAGATGAATAATGCCCAAAAATAAATCCATAAAAATAAACACTTTGTTTGTATTAATGAGCGGTACCCTACTTTCAAGCTGCACATTATTTGACTATTTAAAACCAAATGATTTTTTCCAAAAAAAAATGAAAGACACAGCGCCAGTGCCAGCGTGGATTGCACCACTACCTCATCATGGTTCATTAAAGGCGTTAAATCAATTTTGGGCACAATATCAAGACCCACTACTAATTACACTCATAAGCGCAGCAGAAAAAGAATCTGTTGATTTAGCCACAGCAAAAACGCGCATTATGCAGGCACGTTCTAACCGTGCCATTGCCAATGCAGCTTTGCTACCAACCTCAGATGCCACATCAAGTAGTTCGATTAGCGTAGACCAACCAACACCTAAATATAAAAATACTAGTGGATTTATCCCTATACAAAATGCTGGCCCAACGCGTTCTACTCAAATAGGCTTGCAATCAACATGGGAGCTGGATTTGTTTGGCGAAAATGCAGCTGAACTGGATGTCAGTAAAGCCAATTTATTAGTAGCAGAATCAAGCTGGCATGAAGCACGCGTGGCACTTGCAGCTGAGGTAGCGACTTCATATTTTGATTATCGCTTCTGTAATCAGCAACTTGTTATTACTAAAGCGGATGCGGCATCACGCTTTGAAACAGCAAGGCTGACTGCTATATCAGTTAAAGCAGGCTTTGCAGATTTAGGTTCGGGCTATTTAGCCCAAGCCAGCGATGCATCCAGTCAACAACAAGTTTTACAGCAACAAGCTAGTTGCGATTCTACAATTAAAGAATTGGTTGCACTAACTAACTTAGCCGAGGCTGATTTAAAACTAAAAATGCAACAAGATAACCTGCCAAATATGGATGAAAAAAACTCTGCTGAGTTATTTTCTATTTCAGAGATTCCCGCAGAAGTGATTGCCCAACGCCCGGATGTATACATGGCAGAACAAGAGGTGATGGCAGCAATGGCTGATTTAAAAAGTAGTCAATTAGATCGCTACCCAACAATCTCGATAAATGGCTCAATTGGTTTACTGCATTTATCTACAAAAAACTATACTTCAAGCGGCGGGATTTGGTCGCTAGGGCCTCTATCTATCTCATTACCCATTTTTGATGGGGGTAAAGTTCAGGCTAATATTGAGGCTAAGTCGGTAAAACTAGATGAAACCTTCACTAGTTACCGTAGCAAAGTAAAAACCGCAGTAAAAGAAGTAGAACAAGCTTTAGTAACTTTAGATAGCACGGCAAAGCGCATCAAAAGCGCGCAAGTTGCCGCAAAAAACTATAAGGCTGCTTTAGCGAATACAGAAATTAAATATCAATCTGGCTTTGCCAACATCATTGAATTAGAAGATACACGCAGAACCAGCTTACAAGCAGACACCAACATTGTGAGCTTAAGTAAAGAGCGTAATAATGCGTGGATTTCCCTTTATCGTGCCGCTGGCGGTGGCTGGACCGAGACAGAAGCGGGTAGGCCGTTGATGATTAAAACTGATCAACAAAAATGAACTAAACAAAATATTAAGTAGTAAAACATCTATTGGTTAAAAACCTACTGAAAGTTAGTAACATGCAAATTAAAACATCCCGTTTAAGTAATAAAATTTGGTTAATTTTAGTAGTTATCATCCTTGCTATATTTTTTGTTTATAAACATTTTTCAAAACCAAGTATACAAACCACTCCCACCCCTGCTATCAGCAACGAGTCTAGCCCTGCACTTACTGTGCAAATATCAAAGCTCAGCAATATAGAGATGGATAACACTATTGAAGCTAACGGCAGCATTCAACCTTGGCAAGAAGCGATTATCGGCGCAGAAGTGAGTGGCCTACTACTTAAGGATGTATTAGTTAACGTAGGTGACGAGGTTAAAAAGGGTCAAATCATTGCTAAATTTTCAAGCACCACCATTGAAGCGGAGATTGCACAATATACCGCTGCTCTTGCTGAAGCAAAAGCCAATTATGTGGAAGCTAATAGCAATGCAGAACGTGCGCGTAGCATTAAAGACACTGGCGTGCTTAGCCGCCAACAAACTGAACAGTTTATGAGCCTCGAGGCAGTTGCTACAGCCCGGATAGCATCCGCTGAAGCTAATTTAAATCTACAAAAAATCAAGCTTAATCAAACAGCGGTTAATGCGCCAGATGCGGGCGTTATTTCCGCGCGTACAGCCACTGTTGGCGCTGTTGCTAACCAAGGTCAAGAGCTTTTTCGCTTAATTCGCCAAGATCGTTTAGAGTGGCGCGCAGAAATCACCTCGAGTGATATTACGCAAATTAAAACCAATGAGCCTGTCACGCTGATATTGCCAAATGGTCAAATAATAAAAGGTAAAGTGCGTATTGTGTCACCCTCCATCGACAATCAAACGCGTAATGGTTTAGCGTATGTAGACTTGCCTAAATCAGCTGCAAAAGCAGGTATGTATGCTCGCGGCAGCTTTCATTTAAGTCAAAATAAAGCATTGACGCTACCTGCCAACGCGATTGTGTTGCGCGAGGGCTTTGCCTATGTGATGCAAGTTAAAGCAGATCACAGGATTAAACAAATTAAGGTTAAATTGGGGCGCAGAAGTGCAGAACGCATAGAAATTACCAGTTTAAAAGAAGATGACCTTAAAGACTTGAATGTAGACTTTGTATCTGCAGGTGGTGCATTTTTAGCTGATGGCGATTTAGTACGTGTAGTACCTAATACTTCAACAATCAGTAGCACAAGCACTAGCTCGCCAAATAACTCAACTAAATCAGCAGAATAGAGAAATTAAATGAATGTTTCTGCTTGGTCGATTAAAAACCCCATTCCATCGATTATTTTGTTTTTCATGTTGTCGTTTGCTGGCTTTATTAGCTTTAACACCATGAAAATCCAAAATTTCCCAGATTTAGACTTACCTACCGTGACCATTAGTGCCGCTTTACCAGGTGCTTCACCAACGCAATTAGAGTCTGAAGTCGCAAGAAAAATTGAAAACTCACTAACTACATTACAAGGCTTAAAACACACATATACCACCATTCAAGATGGTAGCGTGAGCATTACAGCTGAGTTTAACCTCGAAAAACCTACGCAAGAAGCTGTTGATGATGTGCGTTCAGCCATTTCACAAATACGTGCCGATTTGCCTACCGATTTACGTGACCCAGTTGTGAGCAAGCTTAATGTTGCAGGCTCACCCATGCTGGCTTATACCATTCACTCTACGCAAATGGATGATGAAGCGCTGTCTTGGTATGTAGATGATGCTTTATCAAAACGCTTGCTGGGGATTAAAGGTGTGGGCACAGTGAGCCGCATAGGCGGTGTTAGCCGTCAGATTTGGATTGAGTTAGACACGGCTAAGCTGCAGTCACTCAACGCAACCGCAGGTGATATTTCTAGGCAATTACGTAACGTACAAATGGAAAGTGCGGGTGGCTCTACCAAATTAGGTGGTAGCGAGCAACCCATTAGAACAATCGCTACAGTCAAGTCTGCAGATGAGTTAAGCCAAGTACAAATTGTATTAAGTAATGGCGAAAAAATTCGCTTAGATCAAGTCGCGCATGTGATTGATACTGTGGCAGAGCCCACTTCATTAGCATTACTCAATGGTAATAGCGTGGTTGGTTTTGAAATTGTCCGCAGCAAAGGCGCAAGTGAAGTTGAGGTAGGTGCTGGCGTCAGAAAAGCTTTAAACGAATTAGTCAAAGAGCGTCCTGATATTAAAATCACCGAAGCTTTTGACTTTGTAACACCCGTGCAACAAGAGTTTGACGCTTCTATGACCTTGCTTTATGAAGGTGCCATTTTAGCTGTGCTAGTTGTTTGGCTGTTCTTACGCGATTTACGTGCAACATTTATCTCAGCAGTCGCGATTCCGCTATCGGTTATCCCAACTTTTATAGGCATGCAATACTTTGGTTTTACCATTAACGTCGTCACCCTACTCGCCTTATCTTTAGTCATCGGTATTTTGGTGGACGATGCGATTGTTGAAGTAGAAAATATCGTACGACATTTACGCATGGGTAAAACACCTTATCAAGCAGCAATGGAAGCCGCTGATGAAATTGGTTTGGCGGTGATTGCGACCACTTTTACACTCATCGCTGTATTTTTACCTACTGCATTCATGAGTGGCATACCAGGCAAATTTTTTAAGCAGTTTGGCTGGACAGCAGCCATTGCAGTCTTTGCATCGTTGTTAGTCGCACGTGCACTTACACCCATGATGGCAGCCTATTTAATGCAGCCGAATATCGACAAAACACATGATGAAGGTCGTGTGATGCGCTGGTATATGCAAGCCAATGGTTGGTGTTTAAAAAATCGCCTGATTACTGCGTTGGCTGCCGGTGCATTTTTTGTAGGCTCTTTAATGCTCATTCCATTATTGCCAACAGGATTTATCCCTGCTGATGACAGTTCGCAATCTCAAGTACGCTTAGAACTAGCACCAGGTGCCACACTTAACCAAACACGAGAAACCGCTGAAATAGCGCGACAGCTCGTGGCAAAAGTAGCGCATGTGAAAAGCATTTATACAACGATTGGTGGTGGTGCAGCAGGTACTGATCCATTTTATAGTTCTGGCGCAGCAGAAACACGTGAAGCAACGCTCACCATTTTATTAGATGCTCGCGGCAATAGACCAAAAAAACAAATAATCGAAGCTGATATTAGAACCGCAGTACAAGACTTACCTGGCGCGCGAGTATCAGTAGGTTTAGGCGGCTCTGGTGAAAAGTATATTTTAGTGCTGGCTGGTGAAGACGCACAAGCGCTACAAACTGCCGCTGCCGCCGTTGAAAAAGACTTACGCACTATTAAAGGCTTAGGCAATATTTCATCCAGCGCTTCATTAGTGCGTTCAGAGGTAGTCGCCAAACCTGATTTTGCAGCCGCGGCTGATTTAGGTGTAACCACAGCTAGCATAGCTGATACTTTGCGTATCGCAACAGTGGGTGATTATGACCAATTACTGACTAAACTCAATTTATCACAACGACAAATCCCAATTGTCGTTAAAGTGAGTACAAGCGCACGAAAAGACTTAAGTGAATTAGAGCGATTAGCCGTACCAGGATCACGTGGCCCTGTCATGTTAAGCCAAGTTGCCAAGCTTGAAATTGCAGGTGGCCCCGCCCAGATTGATCGCTATGATCGCTCTAAAACTGTGCAATTTAATATTGAACTTGCAAAAAGAGCACTGGGCGATGTCACAGCAGAAGTTGCGAAGTTGTCGAGTATTAAAAGCCTGCCTAGTGGTGTCACACAAAAAGAGCAAGGTGATGCTGAGGTAATGGGTGAGTTATTTGCAAGCTTTGGCTTAGCGATGCTCACAGGTGTGCTTTGCATATTTTTTGTCTTAGTGCTGTTATTTAAAGATTTTTTACAACCTGTAACCATTTTAGCCGCACTACCCTTATCTTTAGGCGGTGCATTTCTGGGCTTACTTATTGCCGATAAAAGTCTCTCTATGCCATCGATGATTGGTTTAGTCATGCTGATGGGTATTGCGACTAAAAACTCTATTTTATTAGTAGAATACGCGATTGTTGCACGACGTGACCACGGTATGAGCCGCGTAGAAGCTATCACAGATGCTTGCCACAAACGCGCAAGACCTATTGTGATGACAACCATTGCGATGAGTGCAGGCATGTTGCCTATCGCTATGGCTTGGGGTTCTGGTGATGTTTCATTTAGAAGCCCGATGGCAGCCGCGGTTATTGGTGGTTTACTGACTTCAACGCTACTAAGTTTATTAGTAATCCCCGTGGTATTTACTTATGTAGATGAATTTTCACAGCTTTGTGGCAGGCTTTGGCGCAAGCTTTCAGCTTCAAACACTGCATAAGACGCTAGATACCGACTTTCGTCGGTATGACGGGATTTAAATAGTTTGATGGTTTAAGCATTGCTAAATTAATTTACACTCTATTATTTGTTAGTAAGTCATATTAAAAACTAGCATAACGCGCGGCTTACCTTTGTTTTACAAGAAATTGACGAAAAACTCTTAAGTAAGTGCGTATAGATCACTACTAAAAATGGCTTATTTACTAGGTCTTAGGCTAGTTAGCAGGTGATTTAACAAGCTCACCATGCTAAGATTCGGCTTATCAAAAATGTTACGCTAATATTAAAAAAAAGCGACTTGAATACTAAATTAAAATGGCTGTTACCACTCAACATACCGATGTTTTATTAGTAGGCGGCGGCATTATGAGCGCCACCCTAGGCGTATTATTGCGTCACTTAGATCCTAGACTAAATATCACAATGGTAGAAATGTTGCCTGATGTGGCCTTAGAAAGCTCAGCAGCACTCAATAATGCGGGTACCGGCCATGCAGGTTACTGTGAGCTTAACTATACGCCACAGGCTTCTGACGGTAGTGTTAACACCAAACGCGCTTTAGAAATTAATGCGGCGTACGAAACCTCATTGCAATTTTGGACTTACTTGATTGAATCTGGCGCTCTGCCAGCTGCTCAAAATTTTATTAACAAAACACCGCATATAAGTTTGGTTTGGGGCACAAAAAATGTTGCCTTTTTAAAGCAGCGTCATGCACAACTTTCAGAACATCATTTATTTGCAACCATGCAATACTCTGAAGATATTACACAGTTGCAAGCGTGGATGCCTTTAATCATGGCAGAAATGAAAACCTCACAAGCTATTGCAGCCACTTATGTTGACCAAGGTTCGGATGTTGATTTTGGTGCGTTAACTCGGCACATGGTCGCATATCTTAAATCCCAGCCTAACTTTACCTTGCTTAATCATACTCAGGTTAAAAACCTGAGCAAAGTCAAAGTTCGCGCAAAAGATAATACTTGGCATGTCAAACTTTTAGATAAAAGCACCCAACATACACATACAGTTCGTGCCAAATTTGTTTTTTTGGGTGCAGGTGGTGGCGCATTACCTCTTTTACAAAAAGCCAAAATTGATGAAAGCCAAGGTTATGGCGGCTTTCCAGTCAGTGGGCAATGGCTAATCTGCAATAATCCTGAAGTAGTTAAACAACACCGTACAAAAGTCTATGGCAAGGCAGCACTTGGTGCGCCACCGATGTCTGTGCCACATTTGGATAACCGTACAATAAACGGCCAGCCTGCTCTATTGTTTGGTCCTTTCGCTGGCTTTACTACTAAGTTTTTAAAACAAGGTTCTAAGTTCGATTTAGCCAAGTCGTTAAAAGTAAACAATCTGAAAGCCATGATTAGTGTTGGGCGACATAATATGGATTTAACCAAATATTTAATCAAAGAAACCGCTCAAACACATGAACAACGCATGCAAGCATTGCGTGAATTTATGCCGCAAGCCGTTAGCAGCGATTGGCAGCTGCAAAATGCTGGTCAGCGTGTGCAGATCATTAAAAATAGTGAGAATAAGTGGGGCAAGCTAGAGTTTGGTACAGAAATTGTAGCCGCTAAAGATGGTACGCTTGCCGCTTTATTAGGGGCTTCACCTGGTGCATCTACCAGCGTGCAAGCCATGATAGATGTTATTGAACGGTGTTTTAGTATTAAAGCTAATCATTTAGATTGGCAACAAAAGTTAAAACAAATAATACCGTCTTATGGTGAATCACTCATTGAAAATGCAAACTTGCTTAAAACAATTAGACACCGTACCCAGCAAGTGCTTAATCTAAATTAAGCACTTAGATACTAAAAAGCTGAATGCTGACTATTTGAGATAGTCCAAACCACCCATATATGGTTTAAGCACTTCTGGCACTTTCACGCTGCCATCAGCTTGTTGGTAATTCTCAAGTACTGCCACCAAAGTACGACCTACGGCTAAACCTGAGCCATTAAGCGTATGCACAAATTCCATTTTACCCGCCTCATTTCTAAAGCGCGATTGTAATCGACGTGCTTGAAACGCCTCACAATTTGAAACAGATGAAATTTCACGGTAAGTATTTTGCGCAGGTAACCATACTTCTAAATCATAAGTTTTAGCTGCACCAAATCCCATATCCCCCGTACACAATGACATTACTCGGTATGGTAACGCTAGCGCTTTTAAAATGTTTTCCGCATGCCCAACCATCTCTTCTAAAGCTTCATAGCTCTTTTCAGGATGTACAATTTGTACCATTTCCACTTTATCAAACTGATGCTGACGTATCATGCCTTTGGTATCGCGACCATAAGAACCCGCTTCTGAGCGGAAGCAAGGAGTGTGTGCTGTGAGTTTAATAGGTAAAGATTCTAAAGGTACGATTTCATCGCGCACGGTGTTGGTGAGCGTGACTTCGGAGGTTGGGATTAAATAATAATCCTTTGTTTTTGAAGGAGTAACACTACCTGCCTTAGCTCTTAAGTTAATAGATTCATCAAATTGTGCTTGTGTAAAATCCTCCAAACCAAAAGGAATTTTAAACAAATCGTCTTCAAACTTTGGCAATTGCCCAGTTCCTCGAAGAGTTTCGGCATTCACCAAATAAGGTGTATAACATTCCTCATAGCCATGTTGTTCAGTTTGCGTATCCACCATAAACTGAGCCAAAGCACGGTGTAGCTTAGCAATTTTCCCACGCATAAAAGTAAAGCGTGCACCAGATAATTTAATACCTGTATCAAAATCTAAACCTAATGGCGCGCCAACATCAGTATGGTCTTTTACTTCAAAATCGAACGTACGAGGTGTTCCCACTTTACGCACTTCTACATTATCTTCTTCCGACTTACCTGCTGGCACGCTGCTATGCGGCAAGTTAGGCACATTGAGTAAAAGATTTTGTAATGTAATCTGCAAATCTGCCAATGTAGTTTCGTCGGCTTTTAGCAAGCTACCAAGCCCCGCAACCTCAGCCATAATGGCACTAACATCTTCACCTTTAGACTTAGCGAACCCAATCTGTTTAGAAGCGTTATTACGCTTAGCTTGTAACTCTTGCGTACGAGTTTGCACAGCTTTACGCTCTTGCTCTAACTTTGTGAAGTTAGCTGCATCAAACTCAAAACCACGGCCTTTTAATTGGCTTACAACGCCCTCTAAATCATTGCGTAATGCTTGTATATCTAACATCTTAATTCCTAAGTTTTTATTTCTTTGTTTTCTGTTTTACTGCATTTTGGTCAAGCACTCTAAGATGCGCCAATTTCTCGCTTATTTTACCTTCTAAGCCACGCGGTGTGGGTACATAAAATTGTGGAGGCGTCATATCATCAGGAAAATACTGCTCGCCTGCGGCATAGGCATCAGGTTCGTTATGCGCATAACGGTATTCTTTTCCATAATCTAAAGCTTTCATAAGCTTAGTGGGCGCATTGCGTAAATGTAATGGCACTGGGCGCGATTTATCTGCCGCAACAAAGGCTTTAGCTTGATTATAGGCGTTGTAAGCCGCGTTACTTTTAGCTGCAACCGCACAATATATCACCGCGTTAGACAGCGCCAGCTCACCTTCTGGAGAGCCTAATCGTTCATAAATCTGGTAAGCCTCTAATGCAATCGTTTGCGCGCGTGGGTCAGCGATGCCAATATCTTCAAAGGCCATGCGCACAATGCGACGTGCTAAATAAAGTGGGTCTGCGCCACCATCTAACATGCGTAAAAACCAATACAAAGCAGCGTCCGGATTGCTCCCACGCACAGATTTATGTAAAGCCGAAATCTGATCATAGAACGCTTCTCCGCCTTTATCAAATCGGCGCAGTTTGGCTGCCATACTGGTTTGCAAAAAGGCTTCGTCAATATTTGTGACATTTGCTGCATTTGCTGCATTAAACAAGCCTTCAACAAAGTTGAGCAAACGCCTAGCATCGCCGTCTGCATAGTTTAAAATTTGCTCGATAGCAACTTCGTTTATACTAAGATTCGCTGCTACTAATAATCTTGCGCGCTCTAATAACTCAGCTAGTTCTGGCTCAGATAAGCTATTTAACACAAATACTTGGGCTCGGCTGAGTAAAGCGCTGTTCACCTCAAATGAAGGATTTTCAGTTGTTGCGCCAATAAAAGTAATCAGCCCACTTTCTACAAAGGGCAAAAACGCATCCTGTTGACCTTTGTTAAAGCGATGTACCTCATCGACAAACAAAATGGTTTTTCGACCAGACTGCTGCAAATTATGCTCGGCAAGCTCAATGGCATCGCGAATATCTTTGATGCCTGATAGCACAGCAGAAAGCGCCACGAACTCTGCGTGAGCAGTATTTGCAATAAGCCGCGCCAGCGTTGTTTTACCTACACCTGGCGGGCCCCACAAAATCATAGAAGGTAAATTACCAGATTGAAAAGCTAACCGTAAGGGCTTATTTTCCGCTAGTAAATGTGTTTGCCCAACCACTTCATCTAATGTGCTTGGGCGTAAACGCTCTGCTAAAGGCGCCTGTGGTTGGTTAACTTGAAATAGACTAGACAAATTTTATCAAAATTCAACATCAAGTTAATTAGGAATAAATTTAGGTAATACTGGGTATGTGGATTTAATAAAATCTACCAACATTTGATCCGTATTGGGTTCAGATTTATTTACCATCGCGCTAAATCTCACAAGAGCACCATCAGTTCTGTTAATTTCAATTGCATCATATAACAAGGCAAACTTCATTGAATATTCATTAGATAAATCGCGCCCTCTTTGTCTAAACCAGTAATAAACAACCTGCTTGACCTCACCTTTGGCAATAATAAATCGTGTTACTTTAAAGTTGGTTTTTGAGTCAATGGCAATATTGATTAGCTTAGAGTCAACAATCTCCCAACCCCCACCTGGAATGCAGGCTTTTGGAGAGTGCGGTACAAATCCTGCACGTTGAGAATCTGTATATCCAATATACACATTGATACTTTTTTTACCTTGCGTGAAATCAGCCAAATAGTAATCAGATAAATGCAACACATCATTCTCACCATTTTTGAATTCATACGAATGACCGTTCCAGCCATTAATCTGTGTCGGGAAACTTGAAAATGGCGTTCTAGCAGGTATTTCTTCATTTCGATTTTTTAACGTTAGCGTACTGAGTGTAGATGCCAGAATAATAACAACAGCCACAACAATGGGTGTTTTATTAATTTTCCCATGGCTAAAAACTGCCTTATTATTTTTTCCAGAATCAAAAATATCAAAAGATTCCATTACAGGTGTTTTGCGTCTCAATAGCAAATTAATTAATTTGACTTCAAGTAATAGAAAAAAGATACACGCTAAAAAGATAACCCAGCCTTCAAAATAGTGCAAAAAGCCTTCTGCCGCACCTTGGCCATAGTAATTAACAAATACCGCAACCATTGCTATTCTAAAACTATTCATCACAATAGAAATTGGTATGGTAGAAATGAACATGATAAAGCGTAAATACAACGGTGCTTTATACATATAAGCCATTAGTAAGCCAATGGTCATAAGCGGATACATATAGTTTAAACCGCTACAAGCCTCAACTACTTGCAATTTATAAATGCCTAAATCTATCACATTACCTTCTTGAAAAACTGTCATTCCCATGGCACGTATAATCGCCACACCGAAATTAGACGAAATTAGCTGCATTTTTCCTGACAGCATGACATCCAACATATATGGCAAAGGAATTACTAAAAATATGAGAAAGAATGGGATAAATATTTTCTTAATCTGATTACCCATCATGGACCAAGCTAAACCAAAACAGAGCAAAACAATTGCGTACTGCACAATCGTCCAAATGGCGCTTAACTCACCAACCACTAAAATTAAGCTAGAAAAAAATACCAGCGCTACTCCACGCCAAGCGCCTATATTGGTATTAGCAATGAGATATCTAGATTTCCAGATAAGGAAAATTGAAATGAGTAAAACAAGCGGCGCGTGACTATATCTCTCTTCAGCGTTGACTCGGACCATCAACTCTGCAATTGCGGCGTTAAGAATGAAATACAAATAAATTGTAATCAATACAAAAATAATGGTTTTAGCATTAGATTTTACAAAGCTTGACATCATATTCACGTTTTATCTTTCAATAAAGACTTATAAATAGCAGTAACTGCTTCAACTTTTTTTTGCCACAAAAAGTGCGTATTTACATGTTCAATTGCAGCTAATCCAATCTCTTGCCTTAATTGATTATTCGTTGTAAATAAATCGATATTTTTTGCAAATTCTTGCACTAAAAACTCTCGAGATTTTGGCTCAACCAGTATGCCTGTTCCTTCAGCCACATAATCCGCAGGCCCGCCCCAATTTGTGGCTATAACAGCCAAGCCACGTGACATGGCCTCCAACACCACTGCACCGCCACACTCTCTAATACTAGGCAAAACAAAAATATCTGCCGTGTCATATATTTCATTTATTTCAGCATGCGACACAGCACCTGTAAATGTTATTTTCTTATTTAGTGGGGTATTACTAGCATAGCTTTCTAATTCATGCTTTAGAACACCATCCCCAACAATCACAAGTTCTAAGTTTTGACTTTTACAAGCATTAAAAGCATCAATTAAAATATCGATTTTTTTCCAGTCCACTAATCTACCAACGTAAAGTACTTTTAGTGTCTGATTAATACGCTGTACAGGACTTTTATCAACCACATTAAATATGCCATTTTCTACAAGCTCTATCACTTGACCTAGCCTAAATTTTGGCAGCGCTTGCTGTGTTCTTATATTAGCAACCAATAATACATCTGCCAAAAACTTACCAGGAATTAACAAATTGTATAGTGAACTAAAAAAACGCACTAACACATAAAGCATATTTTCAAAACGACTTGCCATTGCTTGAAAAGCTGGTGGAAATGCCATGCCGCCATTCATTGGGCCTATAACAACGGGAACACCCAACCTAAACATCATAGATGGCTGTGCAGGAGACACAGGGGCAGGTTCATGCACAATATCAATATTTTTTAACTTGATGATTTTTCTAGCCAATTTCCATTGATAAACTTGAGTTACCAAATGCATGGCGACTCCAGTAGTCACTACAGATACTCTATCTGGCAACTTACAGCTAATTTTATATAGAAATTTATGCAGCCAGGTATCTGGTATGTAAAATATGCGCTCTTGAATGATGTCTTTATTGCAATGCAAATGTGGCTTAACACGAGAGTGCGTGATTAAAAAAACATCATGTTGCATTTTTGATAACAACAAAAAATAATTGAGGGGAAGCATAGCTTCACCGCCAAACTGGCTTGAGGCATGCTCACATACAATTAAAATATTCAATTTTCTCAAACTAGACTACTTGATATATAGGGCAAGTAAGATACGTTTCATCATGAATTAAATACACCGTATTCATTTTTATCAGCCAGCATTTCAGCCACAATATCTTCATCTATAAATAAACTGCCTGCTGAAAAACCATATACGAGTGCTGTATCAGCAAGAATATTAATACTTCTTGGTACGCCTTTTGCTGCTTCACCAATCATTTTAATAGCTTCTGGCGTAAATAGTGGTTTTATTCTTCCGGCAATTTCTAGGCGATGTTGTATGTATTTTGCGACTTCAAAACCAGCTAAGGGCGGTATAAAAAAATCAACTGCAACGCGTTGATTAAATTGTTGTAATTCAGGTTTTTTTAATAGATCACGTAATTGAGGCTGCCCAACTAAAATAATTTGTAACAACTGGTCTTTATCTGCATTAATGTTTGATAACATCCGTAAAGACTCTAAAGCACCTATTGTTAAATTTTGAGCCTCATCAATAATCAATATAGTGCGTTTATCATCTGCATAGTTTTTAATTAAAAACTGCTGAAATGCATCAAACATCCCAATTTGAGATTTACCTTCATAAGGTTGATTGAAAGCCAGCATTATCCAGCCGAGCAAATCATCAATGTGCTGATGTGTGTTATAAACAATCCCCACAGTGACGTTAATATCAAGGTTGTTTAATAGATGACGAACAATTGTAGTTTTACCACAACCAATTTCACCACAAATGACAGAAAAACCTGCTCGATTATAAATACCGTATTCCAACATAGCGTAAGCCATGCTGTGGCGTTTGCTAAAAAATAAAAATTCAGGATCTGGCTGTATAGAAAAAGGTTTTTCTTTTAAATCATAAAAAGATTCATACATAAATTAATTTATACCATTTTTCGTTTTTATGAATATTAATTATTACTAGAGCTGTTTTAACAGCTGTGAAACCTCGTCTTTTTCGGATAATTTCTGCTCACTAGCCCCTGCTGCAGCAATTATGAGCGCTTCTTTTGCACGTTGTTTGTCATTTTTTGCAATATATACTTTTGCTAAATGATATTGAAAGATAGCCACTTTTGGCATTTTTTGAGTTGCCTTTTCAAGTGGAATAACCGCCTCATCAACCTTTCCAACTTTATAACTTACCCAACCTAATGTATCTAAATATTGGGGTAAATCTGATTGTTTTAAGGTTTGTGCTAATGCATAAGCGCGATCTAAACTTGCTTTGTCTGTCCGATTATCTGCCATTAGACTAGCAATATTATTAGCTAAAACGCTCTCTTTGGGAAATTCTACATAGAGATCTTCGTAGGCTTTTAGCGCTTCTTCATACTGTTTAATTTGTTCATAGATACCAGCAATAGTCATTCTAAGAGTTACGTTTTTAGGCTCAATTACTAAACCAGCTTTTAATGTGGTTAAAGCTTGCTCTGGTTTATTAGCATGAGAATAAGCTAATCCAAGTTGTTGATAACCAATGATTAACTTTGGATTTTCTTTAATAAATTGTTCAAATTCAGCAAGTGATTTATTTTGATTCCCTAACATCATTGCTAGCTGAGCTTTCATCAACTGCGCATCTTTATTATTGGGGTTAGCACTTAATACCGAGTCAATAAACTCATTCGCTTCTTTAGTTTTACCAAATTGTAAATAAGTACCAACAATCGCAGCAATAGATTGTGCATTATTAGGCGCAGCCTCATGTGCTCTTTTAAATGCAGCAATACTAGCTTGCATATCTTTTTTTCCCGCAAATACATCACCAAGTATTTGATCTGCTGCAATATCATTCACACCAATTTTTTTTGCTTGCTCGGCCAATGCTTGAGCCCCCGCATAATCTCCTTTTAACATTTTAGCTTTCGCTACCGCAGAAAACGCCTCATTATTATCAGGATGCTTCTTTAAAATATCTTCATATATTTTATCTGCCCGCTCAGGCTGATTTCTTCTGTTCAAAAATGCGGCATATAAAATGCCAACTTGGGGAGAAGATTTACTAACCTGAAAAGCTTTTAAGTATTGTTCATCAGCCAACTCTGGTGAGCCAGCGGCTTCATGTGCAGAAGCAAGCATCAGAAGGGCGCGCTGTGAATTTGGTGTGTCATGCAAAATGCTTCTTAAATCAATAATTGCTGTTTCAAACTGTTTGGCATCAATTTCTAAACTCGCTTTAATTAATAAGGCCTGTTCATTTCTTTTATCTAAATTAAGAATTTCAGTAGCAAGTTTCTTCGCCTCTTCTTTCTTATTATTTTGCAAAAGATTACTAGCAATAATACCTTTTGCTTTTAAACCATCTTCACTAGTACCGGCCTCTTTTACTATATTATTCAATAGCGTATCTGCAGCTAGATCATTTTTCTCAGCTTGATAAACATCAACAAGTGCAAACTGAAATTGATACTCTTTTGGATTTTCTTTTATATAATTATCAAGCGTTTTGATACCTTCTTCTCTACCTTTTACAGCAAACACAAATCGAATAACATCCAATTTTGGCGTGATTTCTTTTGGAGAATCATCTGCGATTTTTCTAATTTGTTTTTCAGCTTCAACTTTATTCTCATGTGCTATTAAAAACTGCACGTAACTTTTTCTAATACCAGTGTTGGTAGGGAAATCTACCAACATCTTCTCATACAATTTTTGTGCATTATCAAGTTGCTTTAGTTTTTCATATGCATTGATTTTTATAAAATAAATAACAAGGTTCTTAGGATTTTTTGCTAGTCCGCTATCAAGATACTCAATTGCTTTTGGGTAGTCTCCTGCTACCATACGCTCTGTCGCTAATACAATATTTGCATTGGGATTATTAGGATCTATTTTTAAAGCTTGATTTGCATAATCTACAGCAGCAGATCTATCATCAAGCTTAAGCATAACTGCAGCATGCAAGATCAATGCTGCAGGATCATTTTTATTCAACTCTAATGCCTTATTGCTATCAATGAGCGCTTTATCAACTTTATTAGCCGCTAATAATAACTGTCCACGCTTTACCAGCGCTGGCTCATGTTTTGGATCTTGCTCTAACACATTGTTTAGCAAACCAAACGTAGCCTTCAAATCAGACTGACGCTCTGCAACTAAAACTAAACCATACATCGCATCCGTCATATTCTTTTTATTTTGTAATGCATTTTGAAATTCCAGTTTTGCTTTTTCTGGACTTTCTTCTAACAATGCCATGCCTTTTTTGTAAAATGATTGCGCTTTTTCTTCAGGCGTTGAGCAGCCTACTAAAGTTGCCGATATTAATGTGATTAATAAGGTAGCCTTTAGTGTTGAGCTAATTTTTTTATGCATATTGATTCTCGTAAGATTTTTTAATTTAAACACAAGGTTAATTAGATTACTTGCAACGTCTTAAATACCACTCTTTAATTAATAACCAGGGAAATACCAATCCATCTAAAAAATAGCGCGGCGCTAATCTTTTAGGTTCTAACATCATACGGTAAGCCCACTCTGTGCATAATATCTGCATTAATGCTGGCGCTCGCTTTTTCTCACCAGCGATAAAATCTATCGTTGCACCCACACACAATGCAACCTTCACTTTTAGACTAGCGGCATAGGCATTGACCCATAGCTCTTGTTTAGGTGCACCTAAGCCAATTACTAACAAATCAGCTGCAGAGGCATTGATTAACTGACATATATTATTAGATTCTTGTTTATTATTTTCAAAACCAAAATCAGGGCTATAAATACCAACTACTTTTACTGTTGGCCACTGGTCATGAATCACTATTTTTGCTTTTTCTGCAACACCAGGACCAGCACCTAATAAAAATATTTTTAGTGGCTGATTATCTTGTTTATACCGATCAAAAATTGCCGGTACAAGATCACTACCTGGTACTGTAACCTCAATAGCCTCACCAAATAGCTTGGAAGCCCAAACCAAAGGCTTACCATCTGCAATGACTAAAGATGCATGCTGATAAGCTTTTTTAAACATCTCATTATTATTTAATTTAACGATATGATCTACATTGGGCGTCACCACAAATCGGCAATCGCGACTACTTTCGTTCAGCCAAATTTTAATTAAGCTTACAGCTTCTTCCATTACTAATGCATTGATATTAATACCAAACATAGCAACTTTTTTACTGTTAATTTTTTCCGTTTGATTAGGTGTCATTCGTTTTAATTACTTATCTCTTTTTGTTCGTACCCATGCGACCTGACGGTTAAACACAAACTTAATATATAAAGGTATTTTTTGTATTAAGTATAACGGCAAAAACAATAACTGCTTCAAGCTTAATATGTCTTTTCCTACACATATCCAAGCCAGAAAAATCGTACTAAATAGCACCGTATTAGTGATGACAGCCAATAAAAGTGGTGCGGCATCATTGCTCAAAACATAAAAAATGATAGCTAGTACCATAACCGCTGTATTTAATATGGTCAATAGTGCCAATGGAGGCACAATTAAATCTAATGCTAATGCAAAAAGCTTGTAATCGAGTTTTAATAAAGATTGTAAAAAAACTTGGGGCGCATCTTTTAAAATAACATGCATATGCCCGTGCTCCCAGCGAGAACGTTGCTCTACGAAACCTTGATTTGCAGATGGAAAGTAACTGTAGATCTCATGTTCATCATAAAAAATTGGATGCTGACCTAATTTTGAAAGATCTAAGCCCATTTTAAGATCCTCAACAATATGGCCGCTCGCTAAATTAATTTTATTAATATCAGCCCACAAAAAAGCCATACCAGTACCCATTAACTGACAAGGTAAGCCTAACTTATTTAAACCTAGCGGACGCAACCTATTTTTTACTCGCATTGCGAATTCAGCAATTTGAGTTTTTAAATTACTGTTTTCTGGGCTACGCATTAAATATCGAGCTTGGACTGGTTTTTTTTCTAACATACACTTAGCGGCAAGGCTGGCAATTGTGTTTATATCGGCTAAACAATCCGCATCAATAATAACAACAATTTCTGGTGGCGATTGTTGACAATGCTTAATTCCAAAATCTAATGCATAGCCTTTACCACGCAAATATTGATCAGTTCTTTCTACTAACTCAAGTTTTGAGTGCCAATGCGTTGCATGATCCTTAAAAGCATCACGAACTACATTAGCTGTATCATCAGTACAATTATCAGCCACAACGAGCAAATAGTCTTGGCTTTTTAATTGTGGTGCAATTGAATTGAGCGTATTGATTATGCCCGTTGATTCGTTGTGTGCGGGGATAATAACGGCAATAGTAGGCACAATTAATTCATGAGTGCTCATTGATGATGAGTGACGTATTTTTGGTAATGTGGCTAGCAATACTTGTAAAAACAAAGTCAAAACTGGCACCATAAGAATGATGATCATTGTTAAAAGCAGAAAATTAATTATATTCATAATGTTGTATTAGACGACCGTTCGTATTGAATTGGTAAAGTGTTCAACCATTTTTTTAGCCTCAATATCAATATGATGCCTTTTTATAACTCGTGTATAAGCTTGTTGACCCATTTCAAATTTTTCGCTATCAGATAAAGAAAAAAACTGTTCAATTGCATCAACAATGGCATCCACAGAGCCCGCCTCAAAAAGTAAGCCATGCACTTTATTGCTCACCAACTCTGGAATACCAGCAATATAGGTTGTTAATACTGGCCTATATAGTGACATCGCCTCCATAATAACCACGGGCAATCCTTCGGCAAAGCTTGGCAAAACCAGTGCTTGTGCAGCTTGTATTTCTTGGCGAACTTGATCACTACTTATCCAACCTGTAATTGTAATATCAGCCTTCAGATGATATTGATCTATAAGCTGCTCTATTTCTGGACGCATTTCTCCATCTCCAGCTAATATTAACTCAAACTCAACACCTTTATCTTTTAAGCGTTTCATCGCTTGTACTAATAATAACTGTCCTTTTTGCTCACAAAGCCGTCCAACACAGACTAATCTTTTGATCTGAGGCAAAGCTATTGCCACATCTGCAAAAAACTCTGACTCTAGTCCACAGTGCACCACTTTAACTTTTTGCCAATTTTGATAGGCAATCCAGCGATAAAGTTGGCTTCTACCAAATGAGCTAATTGCAACTACAAAACTTGCGCGTGAAACTTTCTCTTTCAAGTTGATGAACTGTGGCTTATCAAACTCTTCAGGCCCATGCACGGTAAAACTGTATTTCGGAGCTCCCAAAGCATTAGCCAGCATGACAACTTCAGTTGAATTAGTGCCGAAGTGGGCGTGGATATGCTGTGCGCCACTTTCTTCAAGCCATTGCGTCACTTGGCAGGCTTCTAAAAAATACATCCAATGATAGGGTAGAAGGCGGTCTGAACGTAAACCCATTCTTGTTGCAAGCCATAATGCACTAATAAAATATTTTGGATGAGTAATTGATAACTTTAAAGCAACGAACGCTAGAGAAAAAACACCACGTTGTAACACGTATTGCGTTTTAGCTAGCTCAACAGCTTCAGTTTCAGCAATAGTTAGGTCTTCCCAACCTCGCAAAGCAATTCTTTGCACAATTGCCCCATGCTTCTCCAAGGCAAGAATTTCACGTTTAATAAATGTGTGGCTAACTTTGGGGTATTGATTAATAAAATAGGCAATTTTGATCATTATTTTTAAGCTAGCTGTTTTAAATGATTTTTGCTGGGATGCCGACAGCAGCCTTGCCGCTTGGCACATTAATCAAAACAACGGCATTTGCGCCTATTTTTGCGTGGGCACCAATTGTAATATCACCCAAGATTTTTGCACCTGCCCCAATATCTACATGACCCGCAATTGATGGGGCATTGGGTCCTTCGCGCGAGCCTACAGTGACTTGCTGAAAAATTAAGCAATTTGGACCGATTTTAGCATCAGGGTGAATCACAATCCCATTAGGATGCGGTATAAGCAATCCCCCTGCAATGTTACAATTTAGCGGAATATCAGCACCAGTGACCGCACTCCAAAACCGATGACGTATAACAGCTATAACCTTAATCAAAAAAAACCATGGCAATAATGAAGTGTTATATCGTTGATAACTGCGAAGACTTGCTAGCAATGACTTGCTAGGTTGCCAAGCAAAGAATGGTTTATGTTCTCTAGTCCAGTCTGGAATATCAGATGAAATCATTGTTTTAATTAATTATTAACTATCAAAATGTTTTTTATTTTTCTGAGCATCATGACGATATTCCGTATCACAGGTGTTGTGTCTTTCCAACCTAAGTCATGGATATCGGTACGTGAACTGCGTTGATAACCAAGCTCTGGTGTCGCAAGAATGGTGATTATCTCAGGGTATTCATTCCTAAACCATGAATAAGCGCCATCCACATGCATAGGCCCGCCTTGGGGATCTCCACCTTGACGGCGCATCATTTTATCTAAGTACTCACACATTTTTGCAATGCTAAATTTATTAAAAGCAATGAAATGTGCGGTAACAACCGAAACTTTTGAATCTATACTTATTAGCGGGTTTTGACCATTTAAGTAGTTTTCTTTATTAGGAACTTCATAGCCACCATAAAAAATATTCCAGTTTAACGTACTTAAAACATAACAAACTTTTTTGAATTTTAAGTTAAAGTCTTTAACAAAATCAATATCATCTTCAAGAATTAATATATTCTCATATCCATTACTTTTAGCATCTTGCAGCACTTGAAAATGGCTCATAAAACAACCTCGGGCACCAATATTTGGCCATTCTCCTTTTTCTTCGGGGCGGACTGCATTAAAAAGTTTTACGTTTGGATGCGTCAGTGATAAACCAATTTTTTTTAACTGAACTTGCATTTCATCTCGCCTGTCTTGTCGATTAGCTAGGTTGATGATGTAGATTTTTTCAAAAAACTCGGCTAATACTGGTTTATTTATATTCAATTAATTCCCCACGTTGATTGAATAATTTAATGAACAGATACTTCATTAAACCAAACCCCTCAGCAAATTTTGAAAGCACAAGCAGTAATGACAATCCATATTTTTTATGCAGATTTTTATGTTGATTAACAATCCTTAGCCACTGCAAAGGATAAATTAATACTAAAAAAACCGCATATCTTGTAATGAATGTAGCCAATATTAAAATAATAATAGGCAATAAAATACCCCAAACCACTGCTCGTATTGATTCACGCACCCAATGTCGCTCTTTAGTTGATCCATGCAAATGCGCCCCTTCAGCATAAGCATAACCAGTACGCAGACTACGACGCCACCATTGGTTAAATTTCAATATATTGGCATCATGCAAAGTCATTTCAGCATCTATACGCCAAATCTTCCAACCTAACCCTCTTAGTCGCAAGCACATCTCAGGCTCTTCACCTGCAATTAAATTATCTCGATAGCCATTTACCACTTTAAATGCGCTCACTCGAATTAAACAATCACCACCACATGCTTTCGCATCACCAACTGGCGTATTCCACTCTAAATCGCACTGGTAATTGTAAATTGAGTTATCAGGGAATCGCTCTCTGCGTCGGCCACAAACTGCCGCCACAGTTGAATTATGTTGCAAAAACTCTAAGGCTTTGTTAAGCCAATTTGAATCAATTGCACAATCCCCATCTACAAATTGAATATACTCTATATTAGGATAAAGCATTAATAGATGTTCTGCTCCAGCGTTTCGCGCACGTGCCGCAGTAAAGGGTTGTGTCAAATCCAATGATAATACCTGAATATCTAAAGCCTTTGCATCCGCAATAGAATGATCAGTAGAACCAGAATCTACATAAACAATTTGTTCTGAAAGCTGACTTAGAGATTTTAAACATGCAATAAGCCTTGAACCTTCATTTCGACCAATTACAACAGCACCAATTAAGTAGTTGTTTTTGTTAATTGTTAGAACTTCACCTGTCATATTACTAATATGCTTTTTTATTCATTATTTATACTTGGGCTTGATTAAAGCTGGCACACCGACTGCAATACAATCATCTGGTACGTCACACAATACAACAGCATTAGCACCGATGCTAACACGATTGCCAATTTTAATATTACCTAATACTTTAGCGCCAGCACCAATATCCACATCATCACCGATAACTGGCGCAACAGGATTGTTAACATCTTTCAACCCAACGACTACTCCATTGCGAATTCGGCAACGGTGACCAAATTTTGCATACCCACTTATAACAATGCCGCCAAAATGATCAATGATAAAATCATCGCCAATTTCGACCTCACAAGGAAGCTCAATACCTGTAATAATTTGTATCAATTTATAAACTACTTTATAAATAATCGAAAAAATCTTACGTAAAATTATAGGCTTAATCGTATAACGCCACCGACCCATACGGTATACTAGCATTACCCAAAAGCCTTGTGCAGCCCAGTCACCATCGTAAGTTTGCAAATCTCTTCTAATATTGTCAAACATCTAAGCTACCTAGTTGCAACTTTACCAAATTTTGTTTTTATCAAAAGCTGCCAGGTAAGCCATGAATGCTCTAAAGTTATTTTGAAATAAGCCAAAGGGTTAAGTTTGATCAAGTGCTTTGTTAAAGTAACGCTATCTGCAATATTTTGTAAAACTACATGCCCTATTAACGCTATAAAACCATGATTTTTTCTAAAGTACAGCAGTTCACTTTCAATTTGCAATGATACCAATTGGCGATTCGGATTCGAAATAGAACCGTCAGACTTTGCACTCTCACCACCAATATGAACAACACTGGCATCTGCAAAATAAGTAACCTCCCAACCAGCCTGTTTTGCGGCAAAACAATGATCAACTTCTTCACAATATAAGAAATATAATGGGTCAAATAGCCCTACTTTTTCTATCATTTTCCTACTTATTAAATAGTAGCAGCCAGGTACCCAGTCACAATTTCTAGTTGAATTGTGATCCCAACTCATATCATCAACTAGCTTTACATTTTTAAATATCGTGTCTAAATTTGAGCGCTCTATAAATAAATTGAGTAATGTAGGAAAGTAACGGCAACTAGGTTGTAAGACGTTATCTCGACCAATTAACTTGACGCCCAAAATACCTGTTTTTGGGTGGTCCTGCATAAATGCAACTGTTTGTTGAATGGTATCAACTTCAACAAAAGCGTCGGTATTTAATAATAGTACGAAATCGCCTTTTAGATAGGGAAGCGCTTGATTATTAGCACGCCCAAAACCGAGATTGGTCTTATTTTCTATTAATTGAATTTGCGGAAAATCTGTTTTTAACATATCCACAGACTTATCTTTTGATGCGTTATCTACAATGATAATTTGTAAATCTTTCGCGCACGATGATTTCAAAAGTGCTTCAAGCGCTTGTTTTGTAAGATTTTTGGTATTGTAACTAACTAAAATAACTGAAATAATCAATTGAATAGCGCTTTAAAATTAAGTGTTAAGGATTGCTTGTTAATGCTAATTCGATATTAATATTTATACTAACATGCGATGTTAAAGATTGATAATAAAAAAATGATAGCAACATACAGAAGCCAATTCTCGAGTGTTCAATTGAGCTACGTATAAATCAAAAAGGATGCAAATGCACCCTTTTTAATTTTAAACATCCAGTTAAAAAATCATTATTTCATAACACGGTTTTTGTATTCACCAGTACGTGTATCAATCTCTACTTTATCACCAGTACTACAGAATAAAGGCACTGGGAACTCAAAGCCAGTTGCAATTTTAGCTGGCTTCATGACTTTACCTGACGT
>JAYVFU010000218.1:0-8606 GCA_043772865.1 Methylophilaceae bacterium | reverse complement strand
TCTATCGTAGTTTTTCTGATGTAGATGATTTTCAGGAGGCAATCCGCGATTTAGATAAGCCTAGCCCATACACAAAGCGCCGTTCTGATGTTTAAGCTTAATCATCATGCACCTAAATAAAAATCTACAGGAGACAATATGAAGCTTATTAATTTCTTCTCAATGGCATTGGTTGTAATTACCGTCATTATTACTGTGGTGTTTTTTGGTTGGTGGATCATGCAAGATAAGATGGTATTTGGCGACAAAAAATTCGACCAAATCGCTTGGATGACTAACCCAAGTGCAACGGGTGAAGATTGTCACCGTGGCGATATGGCATATTATTTACAACAAGAAGTGTTAGCTAAAAACATGCCGCGTAATAATGTCATGCAATTATTGGGTAGACCCACCTTTGAAGACCCTGATGCGATTGAATATGAGCTTGGCATGTGCATGCACGCTGTGTATGGCTTACGTATTTACTTTGATGAACAAAATTTGCTTACGCATAGCCGTATTGCGCATCATTAATTAGCATATTATGAACTGACGGCACTTTGAATATACGCCTAAACATATGAGTCTCGAAGTATCTCCACCACGGCTAGATTATCAATATATGGCGCAAGCTTTGCAGCTTGCCCAGCAGGGTTTATACAGCACGAGCCCAAACCCGCGCGTAGGTTGTGTGATTGTTAAAAATGGGCTGGTAATAGGTACTGGTGCGCATTTAAAAGCGGGTGAGCCACATGCTGAGGTACATGCTTTACGCCAAGCACAAACGGCGGGTCACAATGATCTTACAGGAGCAGAGGTCTATGTCACTTTAGAGCCTTGCAGTCATTTTGGTTGTACACCACCATGTGCTGATGCACTGGTAAAAGCAGGTGTGGCGCGCGTCATTATTGCCATGCAAGACCCCAATCCACAAGTGGCTGGTCGCGGTATCGCATTATTAAAACAGCACCATATCGCAGTGACGGTAGGCGTGATGGAAGCTGAAGCACGCACATTAAATGTAGGGTTTGTTTCACGAATGACGCGCGGCCTGCCTTATGTGCGCAGTAAAATTGCTGCTAGTTTAGATGGGCGTACCGCGCTTGCCAATGGCGAAAGTAAATGGATTACAGGTGAAGCCGCACGTTTAGATGTGCAACACTGGCGCGCGCAATCTTGCGCTATTTTAACTGGCTCAGGCACGGTGTTAGCGGATAATCCGCGTATGAATGTACGCCTAAATTCAACTGAAAACATCCGCCAGCCATTGCGCGTAGTGGTCGATAGTCAATTAGCTATTTCACCAAACGCTTTGATACTAAAAAACGATAAAACACTGCTCGCTTATGCCAACAACGCTAGCCAAAAATCTACACAATTTTTTGCAGATAATGTTGAGCTATTACAAATATCTGACCATGCTGGCAAAGTGTGCCTTAAAAGCCTATTGCAGGCACTTGCGGCGCGTGGCTTTAACGACTTGATGGTAGAGGCTGGGCAAGGGCTCAATGGCGCTTTACTCACGCAAAATCTGATAGACGAGCTGATTGTGTATCAAGCGCCTATTATTATGGGCAACCAAGCATTAGGGATGTTTGCAATACCTAGCTTAAGCAATATGCAGCAACGCATACAATTGGAACTGCTTGATGTATTAAAGATTGATCAAGACCTACGTTTGCGATTTAAGCCTACATTTAATTAAATCTATGATGCTGATCGATACCCATTGTCATCTTGATGCTGTTGAGTTCGATGCGGATCGCGATGTGGTAGCTAATCATGCGCGTACGCAAGGTGTTGCGGGTATTGTTGTACCTTCTGTGTATCAAACTAATTTTGAGGCGGTGTTTAACTTAGCGCAAAAGCATGCGCACGTACACTATGCACTTGGCATACACCCAATGTATGTTAATCAATCGCAAACACAAGATATTACCGCGCTAAAAGTTTTGCTAGAACAAGCGATGACATTTAATAAGCCGCCCGTTGCCATCGGAGAAATTGGCTTGGATTTTTTTGTGACCACCGAAAATCGTGATCAGCAAATTTATTTTTTTACTGAACAACTTAAACTTGCGCAAGCGTTTGATTTACCCGTCATTTTGCATGTGCGCCGCGCAGTAGATGATGTGCTCAAATATTGTAGGAAAATTAAAGTCAAAGGTGGCATTGCTCACGCATTTAACGGTAGTCGCCAGCAAGCAGATGAATTTATCAAGCTGGGTTTTAAGCTTGGTTTTGGTGGTGCAATGACTTATCCGCGCGCACTAAAAATACGCGCATTAGCGCAAACTTTGCCTATGGAAGCGATTGTATTGGAGACGGATGCACCAGATATTCCACCCATTTGGCTCACGCAAACGACACAAAATCCAATGGAAATAAAAGCCCGCAATAGCCCAAATGAGCTAATTAAAATTGCACAAGTGTTAGCTGATTTAAGGAGCTTAAATTTGACGCAAGTGACTGATATTACTACTAAGAATGCACTAGAAATACTACCAAAAATATTACCAAACTATGGTGATTTATGCACACCACTTCATGTGCTACTTTAACATAGTCAAAAAAACGTTATAAATCAATACCCGTTATGTAAGCCATTGATTTTATTGGATTTTAAATTAGGTTAAAAATTAAGCGTTTTGAAAAAACCCTTTAAAATTGGTATGTTACGTTTTTAAGTCACAACTATTCACAAAGTTATCCACAGTTTTTGTGGGTAAGAATTAACTTTAAATTGAACTTATGTAAAAGGCTGGAAATTATCATAAAATTGCAAGATAATTTTTTACAAATATCAACAAAAAATGATGAATAAATTAAAACTTTCACATTACTTTTTTAAGAGTTTAGTGTATGCAAGTACAACACCAAAATTATAGAACCATCTGGCCTAGCCCCCGCCTTAAATCGGTGCATATTATTGATCAAACTTTATTACCCCATCAATTTTGTATTGCCGAAATTCATACGCACCAAGCAATGATAAAGGCAATTAAAACTATGCAAGTGCGTGGCGCGCCACTTATCGGCGCTGCAGCAGCTTATGGATTAGCGTTAGCAAGCTCTATCGATAGCAGTGAAAATGACGCAGAAAGTAATGTTTATTTGCAACAAGTAGGTAAAGACTTAATAGAGAGCCGTCCCACAGCAGTTAATTTGCAATGGGCGGTTAATCGCATGTTGGCTAAATTGTTAGAATTGCCAATATCTAAGCGCAATATGACTGCATGGAAAGAAGCCGCTGCCATTTGTGAAGAAGACATTAAGCTTAATCAGGCAATTGGTGCGCATGGTTTAGCTATAATTAAAACGCTGGCGGCTCAACAATTAGTAAGTGCTAGTAATCCCTTGAATAGCAATCCCTTAAATATTAAGGCTTTTAATGTATTGACGCACTGTAATGCGGGTTGGCTAGCTACAGTAGATTTTGGTACAGCGCTAGCTCCAGTATACGCCGCACATGATGCTGGCATAGCCGTGCATGTGTGGGTAGATGAAACGCGCCCGCGTAACCAAGGGGTTGCCCTCACAGCGTGGGAGCTAGCACAGCATGGCGTGCCGCATACTGTTATTAGTGATAATGCAGGCGGCCATTTAATGCTACATGGTTTGGTAAATATGGTGATTGTTGGTGCGGATCGCGTCACCGCATCTGGTGATGTGTGCAATAAAATTGGTACTTATCTTAAAGCGCTGGCCGCCTTTGATAATCAAGTACCATTTTATGCGGCAGTGCCATCACCTACAATCGATTGGACTATTGCAAATGGCTTAAAAGAAATTGAAATTGAGCAACGTAGCGCCCATGAAGTATCACATCTCACTGGGAAATTGGCCAATGGTGAAATTGCTGAAATCAATATTTTGCCGCCAGATAATTTAACAGTAAAAACGCAAGTGGCAAATCCTGCATTTGATGTCACGCCAGCACGCTTAGTGACAGGGATTATCACTGAGCATGGCGTGTATGCTCCAAGCGATTTGATTGATTTAAATTTATCACATTAGAATTTATATAACCACCGTCATTCCCGCGAAGGCGGGAATCCAGTCAGCGTGATTATTAAAAATGTAACTAAGTTATATGGTGTTGAAACTTAACTGGATTCCAGCCTTCGCATCACAATGGTACTCCAATTTTCTAACCGCTAAAGCACTTGCAAAGTCGTATGCGGGAATGACGTGAAGGAAAAAATGAATAATCTAAGTCAATCAATATTAAGTGAACAACTATTAGCAACCTGCCAAACCCTAGCCAAACTCGGCTTAAATAAAGGCACATCAGGCAATGCAAGTGTTAGAGCTAATGATGGCTTTTTAATCACACCGTCAGGCATGCCAATAGATAGTATGTCGCCCGCTGATATGGTGTGGATGGATTTTTCAGGCAATGCCAAAGGTCAGCGCGAGCCATCATCCGAATGGCGTTTTCACTTAGATATTTTAAAAAATAAACCAGAAGTCAATGCAGTAATTCATACCCACAGCATGTTTGCTACAACGTTAAGCACCTTTCGTCGCGATATTCCAGCATTCCACTATATGATTGCGCTAGCAGGCGGTGCCAGCATTCGCTGCGCACCTTATGCGCTGTTTGGTAGCCAGCAGTTATCAGACTATGCATTAATTGCATTACAAAACCGCAAAGCTTGCTTATTGGCTAATCATGGCATGATTGCCTTGGGTGAAACTCTAGAAAAAGCCTTGAATATGACGCAAGAAGTAGAAACTTTATGTGAGCAGTATTTACGCGCATTGCAGATAGGTGAGCCGTATATTTTGAGTCAGCAAGAAATGTTGGACGTGCAGGAGAGGTTTAAAGGCTATGGAGTTTGGGCAAATAAAGCCTGAAAATTAAATAAAAACCGCCACTTAACCTTAAAATAACTTGCTTATTTTTGTTAGGGTTTCAACTCCATAAAGTACTATTTTTTTAATGTCAGACTTGTAGTACGTGTCACTAGTGACCACGCGTTGCAAACGTGAAATTTGTCAATTCCGCTTGGGTTCAAGAACTCAAGCCACCTACTTTGGGGGCTTTATCAGCAACCATTTACCACAAACTAACACACAACCGCAATAGCAAGCCCATACATAGTTAGCCTGTTAGCAAACAACTCTTGATACATATGTGATAACAGCTGCATTCTTGCAGGCGAATCCAACTTGTGTAAAAGATGATTGCTTTAAATGATATTTATGCACTAATTTCTGATGGCTTGTTTACTACCGATTTTCTTGTTGCAATTAGTGATTAAAAGGTGCCAATTTGTTGTCAAGTTAATTAGATTTGTAACATTTAGTGTCATGTTTCTTTAAATTTTCGCTAGTATTTAAAAGCTTTAATTTAATCTAATCTATTGTAATTAATAATAATTATCTTTTCTAAACTATATGGCTTAAACATTGCTTTTAAAAATTTGTGTGCAAACACGACATTAATAATAATTAACCTAAATGGAATAAAAATGTATAAAAAATCACGTATGGGTCTAACAGTATTACTCACAATGACTTTGGTTGGCTGTGCCACACCTCAATCACGCATGCCAACCCCAACCAGTGCGAGCACAGACGCTGAAACTAAAAAGCAACAAATGCTGGTGCTAGACGATTATTTGAGCAATTACAATAAACTGCAAAACGTAGCATCGCGCATTGTTACTAACGGCACCGATTTGTGTAGCGATAAAATTGGCGCGTATTATGGCTTTGAATATTGGAATCAAGACAGCTTTAATGCAGCCATGAAAGAACCTGCAAAAACTAAATATAATGTTTCTGAAAAATTTAAACTACTCAATGAAACGCCGCTATCTCCAGCTGATAAAGGTGAGCTAAAAGCAGGTGCCACCTTGGTATCTATTGATAATTGGCTGGTGCCAATAGGTAAAGAATCAGCAAAGCAAATAAAAGATAAATTGGTTTTATCAGGCAAAAATTTTTCGCCTGTGCAAATTTTGGTTATTAGAAATTCTGTCGAGAAAATAGTGGGTATTACGCCGGTAAAAGCTTGTGACTTTTCAATTCTATTGGCGCCTGACGATGTAAAAAATGCTTATGCAGATGGTAAAAATATTATCGTTTATAAAGAAATGATGGATTTCTTTAAGTCTGACGAAGAAATTGCACTGGTAGTTAGCCATGAATTAGCGCATAACTCCATGAAGCATATAGACGCCAAACAGAAAAATGCCACGGTCGGCGGATTTTTTGGTTTGTTACTAGATGTTGCAGCGGCTACCGCAGGAGTAAACACTAATGGCGATTTTACACGCTTAGGTGCAGGCCTTGCTGGCAATGCTTTATTCTGTCTCTTTTGAACAAGAGGCCGATTATGTAGGTTTATATTTTATGAAAAAAGCCAATTATGATATTGATCACGCGGCTGAGTTTTGGCGCAGAATGGTTGTTAGCAATTCGCAGGCAATCACCATGAAAACTTCTCACCCAACTACGCCAGAGCGATTTGTATCGATTGAATCAACGGTCAAAGAAATTAATATGAAAATTGAAAACGGTCAGCCCTTAAAGCTAGAACTTAAAAACAATAATGTGAGCGAGCCTGTCGTTAAAGCTGAGCATACGTTGACAGTATAACTGCAATAGTAACGTAAAGCGTTTATAAACTCCTGCCAATATGGGCTAGTTTTTTCGAGTTTATAAGCGCTTAGCGTTTTGCTAACTACCTTAATTTAGGTGTCGTCATTTATCAAGTTTAAATGCCCTTGCGTAAGCTAGAATTATTTTCAAGTAAAACCGTTATAAATTAAACTTCAATATTTCATTCGGCACAAAAAATGCCATTATAAAACGTATTCATTGTAGGGCGACGCCTCGTCGCGAAGGCAAAATTTCAATAGCCATCAACAAAAAATAATTTTGCTAAGTCAGATTTTTGTAGAATTTAAAACATTACACACCACTACTACCATACTAATTAGCAGAACTATTTTAGTGATTTCAAGCCGGAAAGTATGCTAATTAATTAAGTGTTATACCTAAATGGACTTTGTTTGCGTTAGGTTTTAATTAAATGCTATTAAAAACGTACAGTTAAATATCCCAATTTATTTTCCCAAACGTTTTGAGGCACCTCAGTTTTGCGGTAAAATCTGTTTCCGTCAGTACACATCAAAAGCAATTTTCATGACCAAATATGTATTCGTCACCGGCGGTGTAGTTTCTTCTTTAGGCAAAGGTATAGCCGCTGCTAGCCTTGGTGCAATCTTAGAATCACGTGGCATTAAAGTCACCATGCTCAAACTCGACCCTTATATTAATGTAGACCCAGGCACTATGTCGCCATTCCAGCATGGTGAAGTATTTGTGACCGATGATGGTGCTGAAACTGACTTGGATTTAGGCCATTACGAGCGTTTTATCAGCCAGCGTATGGCTAAGCGTAATAACTTCACCACAGGTCAGATTTACGAAACTGTGATTAAAAAAGAACGTCGTGGTGAGTATTTGGGCAAAACTGTTCAAGTGATTCCACACATCACCGATGAAATTAAAGCACATGTAAAACGTGGTGCAGAAGGTGCTGATGTTGCGATTGTGGAGGTGGGTGGCACAGTTGGTGATATTGAATCGTTACCATTTTTAGAAGCTATTCGTCAAATGGGCTTTGAGGAAGGTAAAACCAATGCTTGTTATATCCATTTAACCTTATTGCCTTGGATAGCCGCTGCGGGCGAATTAAAAACTAAGCCAACGCAGCATTCGGTTAAAGAGTTGCGTGAAATTGGTATCCAGCCAGATATTTTGTTGTGCCGTGCTGATCGTAACATTCCAGATGATGAGCGTAAAAAAATCGCATTATTTACAAACGTAGCTTCAGAAGCGGTTATATCTGCGATAGATGCAGATTCGATTTATGCGATTCCAGGCCTACTACATGATCAAATGTTGGATGAAATCGTCTGTCATAAACTCAATATTTTAGCAAAAGCAGCTGATTTAACCGCATGGAAAAACATCGTACATGCGCTGGCTAATCCAAAACATTTGGTTAATATCGCGTTTGTCGGTAAATATGTTGATTTAACAGAGTCGTATAAATCGCTGACAGAATCTTTAATACATGCTGGCATTCATACAGAATCTAAAGTGAAAATCCACTATATGGATTCTGAAGAAATTGAGAAAAATGGTACCGATGCACTTAAAGCCATGGATGCCATTTTGGTGCCTGGCGGTTTTGGTGTGCGTGGTACAGAAGGCAAAATTGCCGCTATTCGCTTTGCACGTGAGCAAAAAGTGCCCTATCTTGGTATTTGCCTGGGCATGCAGTTAGCCGTGATTGAATTTGCGCGTAACCAAGCAAAATTAACCGATGCTAATAGTACCGAATTTAACCCACAAAGCCCGCATCAAGTGGTTGGTTTAATTACCGAGTGGCAAGCAGCAGATGGTAGCTTAAAAACACGCAATAAAGACTCTGACTTAGGTGGCACCATGCGCCTAGGCGCGCAATCTTGTCCAATTGTACCTCATACAATGGCGGCTGGTATTTACGGTGTGCAAGTGAATGAGCGTCATCGCCATCGTTATGAAGTGAATAATCATTATGTGGCGCAGTTAGAGGCTGCTGGCCTAGTGATTTCAGCGCG
>JAYVFU010000217.1:0-3013 GCA_043772865.1 Methylophilaceae bacterium | reverse complement strand
TTTCAGTCGCTCATTCGCAGTCAGCGTGTAAAGGGTGCCAGCTTTGAGCTATTTTCTAGCCTGATAGTGGCTAGAAGTGAGGCCGTAAAACAAAACGGCAATGTTGTTATTACGCCTGTGTCTAGTGACTGGGCATTAGGTTGGGAAATCAACAGCCCTAGAGGCGTATTTAAAAATCACGGTGCTTTGCCAAAAATAGTTGTGACTGGCGCACCAACCACGCTTACTTATAAAAGAACAGGTCGTTTAGCCTTATCTAGCGCTGATTCAGTAAATTTCCAACTGGATGTTGATCCTGCGGATACTGCTTATACCCGTTGCATTACCATTGAGTTGAGCGGAATGCCGCGCACCATCAAAGGGGTTTGCCCATGAATCTTCGTGCAATTAACAATGCTAAGGGTTTCAGTATGATTGAAGTGCTGGTCACACTTATTATCTTAATGTTCGGGTTACTAGGTTTAGCAGGCCTGCAAGGCAGAGCATTAACTTCACAATTAGAATCCTATCAAAGATCACAGGCGCTTGCGCTTATTAAAGACATGGAGGATCGTATCAATGCTAACCGCACACATGCGGCAGATTACGTAGTTAACCCTGTGGCTGCGGCTGCGGCGACTTGCTCTGGTACTCAAGCTGAAATAGATTTGTGTGAATGGAAAAAAGCACTAGATGGTAGTGCGGAAGGCACAACCAGTGGCGCAATGATAGGCGCAACTGGGTGCATCTATGAGACTTCCAGCGTTGCACCAAAAAAATATCTTATCGCCATTGCTTGGCAAGGTTTGTCTAACACTGTCGCACCAACAGTGGATTGTGGTCAGAATGCCTTTGGTAATGATGCATTGCGCCGTGTAATTACTATACCAGTTACTATTGGGAAGTTGACCTGAGATGTTATTTAGAGCCAATGCTATTACTTTTAAAACTCACCATCATCAGTCGGGTTTATCACTGATTGAACTGATGGTATCCATCACTATTGGTTTGCTTGTTCTTGTCACTCTATCGACTTTGTTTGTTAATCAGAGCTCCACTAGGACGGAGCTTGATAAAAGCAATAGAATGATAGAAAATGGTCGTTACGCCCTTGATTTGCTTTCTGATAATTTACGATTAGCAGGCTTCTATGGCGCATACGACTCTGGAAACGCATCAGCAGCACTTATTGCAACCCCCCCAAACCCCTGTTCTTCCAATCCAGCCCACATTAGGGATGCGCTTCCTTTTTATGTGCAAGGCTATAACACAAATGTAACTTCAGACATCGCTAGTCCGCCTACATGTTTACCATCAACTATCAAGACGGGTAGTGATGTGCTGGTGATTAGACGAGCTGGCCTTGAAGCTTTGCCAGCAGCGTCTGCCGTAAGTGACACTCGATATTTACAAGTGTCGCAATGTCAATTTGAAGCAAGCAATTCGTTTTTGTTGCTTACCGCTCCAGCAACCTACAACCTAAGCAAAAAAGCTTGTACCACCGCCAACTCGGGACCAGCCGCAGATTTGCGTAGTATTAGAGTGCAAATATATTTTATTGATACTAACAATAAACCGAATGATGGGGTTCCAACACTAAAAATGGTGGAATTAATAGACAAAGTGACTTATCCATATTCTACCTACAATTCAGGTAGCTTCACTCCTGCAATACCGTTGGTAGAAGGTGTTGAGTATATGCAAGTCGACTATGGTGTAGATACAAACGATGATGGCGCGCCCGATAGCTATGTCAGCACACCCGCAGGCACCACAGTTTCAAATTGGTCTAAAGTAGTGAGTGCTAAAATTAACATAGTGTCTCGCAACCTTGATACTACCAATTCATACACAGATAGCGCAACTTACAGGTTAGGTACAGGCGGCACTGTAACGCCTGGCGGTCATTATAAGCGCCATGCCTACACCCAAGTGGTTAGACTAATAAATCCTGCAGGGAGAAAAGAATAATGAAATCCCTAGCATATCAACGAGGCAGCACTTTATTAATCAGCTTGATTATGCTTGTATTGCTCACGTTAATGGCTTTTTCAGCTATTGAAAGCACTACGATGGGCATGCAAGTCGTTGGAAATGCCCAATTCCGGGCGGAAGCCACTTCAGCGGCACAGCAAGCAATTGAAAATGTAATCAGCAGCACTGCGTTCACTACAACTGCACCTGCCGCACAAACTATAAATGTGAATAACTCAAACTATACGGTGACATTTTCACCAGCCCCCAAATGTAGCCAATATCAAGTAGTAGTGTCTGCGACAGAAAAAAATCTTCCTACAGAATGTTATGCCTCGGAGGTTAATCTTTGTTATAGAACTGTGTGGGATATTACAGCAGTCGTTGACGACCTTAATACAGGTGTTAAAGTGACTGTGCATCAAGGCGTTAAGGCACTCGTAGGTTTAAATGCAGCACTTGCATCTTGCACGTAAAATTTAGATTGGGATACCGCTATGAAAACCTTTAAAAATTATATTTTTACCATAATGTTGCTAGGTATATTATTGCCTGCATCTTTCTGTCACGCCGAAGATATTGATATTTACAATAGCGATACTAACTCGGCTAGTAATCCCAATATTCTAATTTTTTTAGACAACACCTCAAATTGGTCTTCAGCAAATCAAGGCTGGCCTACAGATACGAGTCCTCCAGTGCCTTGCGGCAGCGCTTGTAACAAGCAGGGATATTATGAGCTAAAGGCGATACGCACCTTGATAAGTGGCTTGGCTGCTAATTATAACAATGGCGATGTACCCATCAATGTTGGCCTGATGATGTGGAATAACAGTAACGCTAGTAGAGATGGTGCTTATGTTCGTTCAGCAGTGCAGCCAATGACCGCTGCCAATAGAGCTGCCTTGATAGCCAAGGTGGATAGCATGATTACCAATTTTAATGATGAGGCTACGGCTGGCTCCGCGCAGTATAGTGCGGGCTTATTCGATGCTTTTAAATATTTTGGTGGTTATACTAATCCTGCTAATGCAACGGCTGACGCTGCACCCACTAGCAA
>JAYVFU010000216.1:0-3019 GCA_043772865.1 Methylophilaceae bacterium | reverse complement strand
TGATATTAAACATTTAATTGCTGATGCAAAGTCTGGCGTTAGTGGGGCTGGTCGTAAAGCGGAGGTGCATTCGTTGTTTGCAGAAGCGGGCGATAACTTTAAAGCCTACGGCGTCAGCGGTCATCGCCACCTACCAGAAATTAGCCAAGGCTTAACGGGTATGGCAAAAAGCCCAGTTGGATTTACCTTTGTACCACATCTAACGCCGCTTATCCGTGGTATACATGCCACTTTATATGCTACTTTAACTAAAGATATAGATTTACAAGCTTTATTTGAAGCACGTTACAGCAATGAACGTTTCGTTGATGTGTTGCCAAAAGGCTCGCACCCAGAAACCCGCTCAGTGCGCGGCTCTAATCAATGTAGAATTGCTATACATCGCCCGCAAGACGGTGATAAGGTTGTAGTTTTATCTGTTATTGATAACTTGGTAAAGGGTGCAGCAGGGCAGGCGTTACAAAATATGAATATCATGTTTGGATTTGCGGAAAACACTGGCTTAGAAGTTGTGCCATTATTGCCCTAACCACATATCATTGATTACTTTAATAGATTGTAAACATGAAGCCAGTCCGCAGAAAAATTAGACGTCATTTTGGTTTGACTGCCAAACAAGTGGCGGTGCGATCACAGCGACCTTGGTATTTTCAGTGGTTTTTGGCTATTTTATTGTTAGCAATTGGCTTTATAATGGCTTATTGGTATTTAAATGTTGGAGAAAACGCTGGTCTGCATAAAAGTTTGCAGCAAACAGCTCTTGAAAATCAAGCACTTCAGACCAAACTAGTTTCTATAGAGCGTGAGTTGCAAATTAAACAAGCATTGCAAGATAATCTTGCTAAAGAATTGGCAAGCGTGCAAGATGAAAGCATTAAAATTAAAGCAGATTTAATTTTTTATAAGAATATGCAGGATAAAAAAAGTCGCAATTAAAACAATTACGTTATTAAACTGTCAAATCGAATACATGCTGTTGCAGCGCTTTAACTTGAATAAAGTTAACAAGGAAGATCAGGATGTTTTTTAAAAAAAATAATAAAGCACAAAATAGAATTGATACTTTGATTAGTGCAGAAACGCGTATTGAAGGTGATATTAATTTTTCTGGTGGCTTGCGGGTTGATGGCACCATCTTTGGTAATGTAACTGAATCTAGCAACACGCCTAGCACGTTAATTATTGGTGAGCACGGTCGTATCGATGGATCAGTGAAAGTATCTAAGCTGTTTATTTTGGGCAAAGTGATAGGTCCTGTAAAGGCCAGTCAATTTATTGAGCTGCAAACAAAGGCTAAAGTGATTGGTGATTTGTACTATAAATCATTAGAAATGCACACAGGAGCGGTGATTGAAGGAAAGTTAGTATTTATGGGTGAAGTTGCGGATGCCGCCACTGAATCCCAAGAGGGTTTATAGAGTTTGAGCAGCTAGCATATTGAATGTGGCATGCTGTATATAAAAGATTTATTTGAAAGTTTAAGGAGCATAAAATGAATGCTGTAACTGATTTAGCCGAATTAGAAATGCCAGCACCATTGGTTTTTACTGACAATGCCGCAAAAAAAGTAAAAGAACTGATTGAAGAAGAAGGTTCGCCAAATTTAAAACTACGCGTATTTGTCAGCGGTGGTGGTTGTTCTGGTTTTCAATATGGTTTTACTTTTGAAGAAGAAGTGAACGATGATGACACGCAAGTGCAAAAAGATACGGTAACGTTATTGATTGACCCCATGAGCTTGCAATATTTAATGGGTGCAGAAATTGATTATCAAGACAACTTACAAGGTTCGCAATTTGTCATTCGGAACCCACAAGCCACAACGACTTGCGGTTGCGGATCGTCATTTTCGGTTTAATTGAAATTCTGTTTCAAATGCCAAGCTATTGCCTGGCTTTTGAGTTTATTAATATTAAGACTGATATTGACTAAGATTAATTTTTTTACCAACTTACCACACAAATTTAGCCTAGTTATACTATTACTAATTAAATATTTCAATAATCAATTTCCCCAAACTTAAAGGCAACTCTTAAATAAACTACCTTTTTTAATATTACCTAAGAGCGTTGATAGCACCCATTTTAATAAGTTTAGCTCTAATAACGTTGCGGCTAATGCCTAGTAGTTTTGCAGTTTGTACTTGATTATGGTGGCAATAGTTATATGCTGCTTTAACGATTGTATCTTCAAAATGCTCGTAAAGATGATCTGGGCCCGACTCAAATAACTGATGTAATGCATCATTGAGCGAATTAGTTTCTGAACCATAGCCTTTTAAACCATCGTCTTTTTGCCTATGCAGCTGTATTGAAGAAAGTTGTAAATCTTCACTGCGTACTAAGTTGTTTTTGCAAATGAGTAGAGAGTGATGGATAACATTTTCTAACTCTCTAATGTTGCCTGGCCAGCTGTGTTGAACCAATTTATTTTTTGCTTGGTCATCCAGTTTTATTTCGCCATAGCCAAGGCGACGTCTGTATTCTGCTACAAAGTATTCTGCCAGGGGCAAAATATCACCTGGGCGATTGCGCAAGGTTGGTAACTCTAAATGTGCCACTCTTAAACGATAGAATAAATCTTCACGGAAATGCCCAGCTAACACGGCTTCTTCTAGTCTTACGTTGGTTGCAGCAACTAACCTCACGTCTATCGGTGTAGATTTTCTTGCGCCTAATCTAACTACCTCGCGCTCTTGCAATACTCGTAGTAGTTTTACTTGAATACTAAGTGGTAAATCACCGATTTCATCTAAAAATAACGTACCGCCATTGGCAGCTTCAAACCATCCAGCTTTTGCAGAAAAAGCGCCAGTGAACGCGCCTTTTTCATGACCAAATAACTCACTTTCAACCAGTGATTCAGTAAATGCACCGCAATTTACAGCAACAAAAGGTTTATCTTTACGATTGCTTAATTCATGAACGTGTCTTGCAATGAGTTCTTTGCCTGTGCCAGTTTCACCAATAATCAATACATTGGCATCACTAGGTGCAATCATTTTTATGCGTGCTAGTAG
>JAYVFU010000215.1:0-3022 GCA_043772865.1 Methylophilaceae bacterium | reverse complement strand
ATCTTAAAAGATAAACGCACCGAACTTGCTAAAGAACAAGGCGTGCCACCTTATGTGATTTTCCATGATAGTACGCTGTTGGAAATGGTTAATCGTCGTCCAGCGAGCTTGAGTGAAATGAGTAAAATTACTGGCGTTGGCCAGGCTAAGTTAGACCGTTATGGCGACGCGTTTTTAGAGGTTTTACAAGCAGCAGTTAATTGAGTTTGGCTATAAAAGATGTACAAACCATTCACCTAATAATCACAAGCAATGACAACCCATATAATGCAAAATCAACTATCTAACACTAGGCCAATTGGTATACTAGACTCGGGCGTTGGCGGCTTATCAGTGCTTAAGCACATACATACATTATTGCCTTATGAGCATTTAATTTATTTTGCAGATAGTAAACATGCGCCATATGGCAATAAAACACCTCAACAAATAGAGCAGCGTGTATTCGCTGTTGCAAAGTTTTTACTCGCGCATGGCGCAAAAGCATTGGTAATTGCCTGCAACACCGCTACAGCTGCGGCAGCAGAGAGTTTACGAGAAAAATATGCGTTCTTGGATATTCCCATTATTGGCATGGAGCCCGCTGTAAAGCCTGCTGCAGAAGCCACTAAAAATGGCATTATTGGGGTTCTCGCAACTAGTGGCACACTTAAAAGCGCGCAGTTTGCCGCGTTGTTAGAAAGTTACGGCCGCAACGTACAAGTAGTCACGCAAGCGTGTATCGGGCTAGTAGAACAAATTGAATTAGGTGAGTTAGATTCACCAAAAACGCTGCAGTTGATAGCTCACTATACTAAGCCACTATTAGATGAACATGCCGATACCATTGTGTTGGGATGTACGCATTATCCGTTTGTGAAATCTGCTATTCAGCAGGCGGTGGGCCCAGACATTCATTTGATTCATACAGGCGCAGCAGTGGCTAGGCAGTTACAAAAAAAACTGGTTGAGTGTGATTTATTAACTTTTGAAAATAAAAAAACCAATATAGTTATTTGGACAAATAGCGCAGAACCCAATGCAGAAATTGTAATTAAAAACTTGTGGGGCAGTAATTTAGTAACCAGTGAAGCAGAAATTAGACACGTTTAATCATCAAAAAACTAATGATGCCCAATGACTTCGCCTTCTTTTAGTTTATATTTCGTTCCGCAGTAGGGGCAAGCAACATGCCCTGTCGCCGCAACATCTAAAAACACGCGAGGGTGGGATGCCCATAATGCGACTGCTGCAGTAGGACAATGCAAAGGTAGGTCATGCGCGGTCACTTCGGTTTCTTTTACGTCTGACATTATGATGTCCTTTATTTCATGTAACTAGTTTTGCAAATTTGGTTTTAGTAATAAGGGCCCGATAAATCGAGCCCTTACATGTTGTGACTAAGATTTATTATTTAACTAATGTTAGCCAATGTTGATGCTTAGCCGATCTGCCGTGTACTACATCAAAATATAAACTTTGCAGTTGCTTCGTAATTGGCCCAGCAGTGCCAGAACCAATGGCGCGACGGTCTAATTCGCGGATCGGTGTAACTTCTGCCGCAGTACCTGTAAAAAAGGCTTCATCCGCGCCGTATACTTCATCGCGGGTAATGCGTTTTTCAATGATTTGCAAACCTAGCTCGGTGGCTAATGTCACGATGGTGTCACGAGTAATACCTTCTAGTGCGGATGTTAAATCTGGCGTGTAAAGTTTGCCATTGCGAATAATGAAAATATTTTCGCCAGAGCCTTCGGCTACAAATCCGTCAACATCTAACAACAATGCTTCATCATAGCCATCTAGTGCAGCTTCTTGGTGCGCTAAAATGCTGTTCATGTAGTTGCCGTTAGCTTTGGCTTTACACATGGTGATATTCACATGGTGACGTGAGAAAGATGATGTTTTTACGCGGATGCCGTTATCCAAAGCTTCTTGGCCCATATACGCGCCCCATTTCCACGCGGCAACAATCACGTGGGTTGATAGCGTTTTAGCAGAAATACCCATCGCCTCGGCACCATAAAACGCCATTGGACGCATATAAGCTGATTCTAGATTATTTTCACGAACGGCAGCTTTTTGCGCTTCCATCATCTCTTCTTTAGAAAATGGCATGTTCATTTGTAAAATGTGCGCGCTTCTAAACAAGCGATCTGTATGTCCTTTTAGACGGAAAATCGCAGTGCCAGCATCGGTTTTATAGGCGCGTACGCCTTCAAAAACGCCCATGCCGTAATGTAGCGTGTGGGTCAGTACGTGAGTAGTGGCATCGCGCCAATTGACCATTTTGCCGTCATACCAAATTACGCCATCGCGGTCTGCCATTGAGGTTGGTATTGCCATGTTTAAAGCCTTTTATTGAATGATTTGCTAATCTAATATTGTAAACGAAAGCAGCGCATTTATGGCGTGTGCTAAAATCAAATGTTATTGTTTATGCTCAAATTGAGCCTTCGAAATTTAGGATTTTTGTGATGAAAAAATGTCTGTCACTTCTGATTTTACCGCTATTAATCACTTGTTTAATGGCTTGTAGCCCTAGCCAGCCTAAACAAAGTTTTGTGGGTACAGATATTACCGGGGCAGATTTTAGCCAGACATTTCATCTGACAGATCACATGGGCAAGCCGCGTGTGATGGATGATTTTAAAGGTAAGGCCATTATTCTATTTTTTGGCTACACGCACTGCCCTGATGTTTGCCCCACCACCATGACTGATCTTAAAAACGCCATGAAACTCCTTGGATCTAAGGCCGATGAGGTACAGGTGTTATTTATTACATTAGATCCGGCACGCGATACACAAGCGGTGCTTGCGCAATTTGTACCATCATTTGATCAACGCTTTATAGGCTTGCGTGGCGATGAAAAACAAACCGCTGACACGATAGCGATTTATAAAATTTATGCAAAAAAAGTAGAAGTTGCTGGCAAAAGTGATTACACGCTAGATCATAGTGCAGGCATTTATGTGTACGATAAAACTGGCGCCATTAGGCTTTATATTAATTATGGTGAAAAACCTGCAGAAATTGCGAG
>JAYVFU010000214.1:0-8673 GCA_043772865.1 Methylophilaceae bacterium | reverse complement strand
CGGCGATATGAATTTACAAATGGCGCTAAAAGCGCCATGGATGCTGGTAAATATTTTTGTAAGCCACCAATGGCGTGGCTAAATAATTCGGAATCACTACCATCTTCAATTGAGAATATATTCTTACCGGTTTTTGCATCTTGTACACTTAAATGAATGTGCATCGCTGAACCTGGTTGATCTGCCATTGGCTTTGCCATAAACGTGGCATACATATCGTGCCTAAAAGCGGCTTCGCGTACCGTTCGCTTAAATAAGAACACACTATCAGCGAGCTCTAGTGGATCCCCATGTAGGAAGTTGATTTCCATTTGCCCAGTACCAACTTCATGAATGAGGGTGTCAATTTCTAATTCCATCTTTTCACAGTAGTCATAAATGTCTTCAAATAGCGGATCGAATTCATTTACTGCATCAATACTGTAAGCTTGACGGCCAGACTCAGCGCGACCGCTACGGCCAATAGGCGGTTGCAGTGGTAAATCTGGGTCTGTGTTACGAGCGACAATATAAAATTCTAATTCCGGAGCAACTACTGGTTTCCAACCTTGTTCCGCATATAGCGCCAATACTTTACGGAGCACGGAGCGAGGCGCATGCTCTACTAAATTATCATCAAACGTAAAGCAGTCATGTATCACTTGCGCGGTAGGGTCAGCTGCCCATGGCACAATTCGCACCGTATCTGGATCGGGTTTAAGCACCATATCGCGATCACTTTCGTGAATCACCTTATTAAACGCCTCATCCTCAGGATATTCACCCGTTACAGTCATGCCTAAAACACCTTCTGGCAGGCGCATGCCTCTATCTTCATGGAATTTAGCACGCGGTAAAATTTTCCCGCGTGGAATACCTGTCATATCGGGTACTAAACACTCCACTTCGGTAACGCCATGCTTATTAAGCCAATCGTCCATTTTATTAAAGCCCGCATTATCCCGCTCTGCTATTCGCTTACCGTTTGCTATGTGTTTTCTATTCATACAATGACCTTATTATATTTATGATGAATGCTTACTTTCTAAATTAAGACTTTTTTAACTCTACAATTATAAAGCCTGTGTTTAGAACTTACTTCTTGCTACAAAATGCGCTCTACAAGCATCGCCAAACGCAGTGAAAATAGCCAATGACTGAGCATTTTCAGTCACTTTCCACTCTGGATGCCATTGCACAGCTAAGGCAAATGTTGTTGCGTTAGCTACTCGTATTGCTTCAATCAGGCCATCTGGCGCTACCGCTTCTGCCGATAAATCACTACCAATTTGATCAATACCCTGGCCGTGAATGGAGTTCACCATGATTGAATCTGCACCATTCAACAGCCGCTGCAAATAACTCCCTTCGGTAATTTGCACAGGATGTGAAGGCCCATATTGCACATCTAGTGTGCCAGATTTTTCACGATGATCCATCAGGTGATGCCTTGTGTGCACCTCTTGGTGCAATGTGCCGCCAAATGCGACGTTCATTTCTTGAAAGCCACGACAAATGCCTAAAACTGGGATGCTGGCAGCAATAGCAGCTTCTATCAAAGGGAAAGTAGTAGCATCTCTTGCTGTGTCCATTAACATATCAGGATTAAATAAAGGAGTGTTGTAGCGGCTAGGTTCTACATTTGAAGCAGAACCTGTGAGTAATATGCCATCAACCAGTTCTAAAATAGTATCTAAATCTTGTTCATCGCCAATGGCTGGTAAGACTAAGGGGATACAGTTAGCTGCACTGACTACTGCGCTAATATATTTTGCCCCCACCGCGTGAAAAGGGTGCTCCCCCATCATTTTTATGCAGGCTGGTATTCCAATAATTGGGCGTCTTTTATTCATTTGATTTCATGTAATCTTAATTGACGGTTACCTTGTAATTTAGAGTCTACCAATACATTCTAAATTTAATATTGTATTTTAAATACTATATACACACTTTAGTTGTAATTTGGCTCTAATTAAAGAGCCACTTTCAGCTTTTGAATAGAACCAATTTAGTTGGTTTATTAATTAATTTCTTTCCAAAGTAACATTGCTATATTTAAAAGCGACGCGCTTTACATTGCAAAATAACTCGTAAGCAATTGTTCCAGCGGCTTTTGCAACTTGGTTGGCAGAAATTTGCTCTCCCCATAACTCTACTTCACTACCGATTTCTGTTAGCGGTAAATCAGTGAGGTCTACAAAGAGCATATCCATTGATACGCGACCAATTAAATGGGTCATACGACCATTTACAGCTACTGGAGCAGTACAATCTGCAGATCTAGGATAGCCATCGGCATAGCCACAAGCGACAACGCCTACTAAAGTATCGCGATGTGCAGTGAATAGGCTACCATAGCCTATAGATTCACCTTTTAAAACGTGACGTGTGGAAATGATGTTTGATGTAAGCCTCATCACAGCGCGTAAGTTTACTTCTTGGTGTATTTGATTAAATAACGGGTCTGCACCATATAACATAATGCCTGGGCGAGCCCAAAATGGTTTATTAATCGTACGATGGCTAATTTGCAAACCAAGAATCGTCGCAGAATTCGCTAAACTAAACCCTTGTAGTTTTTTGTAATTTTCGGCTGACTTTAATATGGACTCAAATAAGTCGAGTTGTTTTAATGTTTGTGAACTTTGTAGATTATCCGCATTCGCAAAATGGCTCATCACATTAATACTGACAATATTTTCATGCTCATTAAGTAACTGTAATACGCTTAAATACTCACTGGGCTCAAGCCCAACACGGTGCATCCCTGTATCCATTTTTAGCCAAATATGAACAGGTGCTTTTAGTTTGGTTGCTAGTAAAGCATCTACTTGCCAGCGATGATGAATCACAATCCAAAGTTGACGATTTACAATTTCTTCAAGCTCAAGCGCTTCAAAAAAACCTTCTAATAATAAAATCGGAGATTGAATGCCAGCATTTCTGAGTTCTAATGCCTCTTCAATACAAGCAACAGCAAAACCATCGGCCTCGTTATCAATAGCTTTTGCACATTCCACCGCGCCATGACCATAAGCATTTGCTTTAACGACTGCGAGTACTTTACCGCCATGCAAATGCTTTGAAACGCGGTAATTGTGTTTAAAAGCATCTAAATCAATATGCGCGACAGCCGGACGACTCATGGCGCTGATTGAATTAATTTAGCTTGTTGATTTGTTTTGACATGTTGTGCTGGTCCAGTTATTTGCTCAAACATTTGGTTTTTGTTACTTTCATAGCGATTTAAACTAAAATCATCGACTTTAATAGCTGGTTTTACCCCAGCTAACATATCAGCCAAAACTTGACCCGAACCACAAGCCATTGTCCAGCCTAATGTGCCATGACCAGTGTTAAGCCATAAGTTTTCATGCTGAGCATGGTTTGATACACGTCCAATAATTGGCGTACCATCAGGCGTCATAGGGCGCAAACCTGTCCAAAAACTAGCATGTGATAAATCAACAGCATGTGGGAATAAACTGTTCGTAACCATTTCTAAAGTAGCGCGTCGTTTAGGGTTTAAACTTAAATCAAAGCCTGCTAGTTCAGCCATACCGCCCACACGAATGCGGTTATCAAAACGGGTAATGGCCACTTTATAAGTTTCGTCCATCACCGTAGAGATAGGTGATGCCGCATTATTAACAATAGGAATAGTCAGCGAATAACCTTTAACTGGATAAACAGGTATCGTAATGCCTAGCGATTGCATTAATGCGCGTGAGTAGCTACCTAATGCCACTACATATTGGTCTGCCTGTAAAATCTCAGTGTTGCTACCGGATTGAATCTCTAAGCCACTTAATTTGCTATTTGAAGCATTACCTTTTGAAGTTAAAAATTGCTTAATGATGACATTTTGTCTAAATTTTACACCAAGCTTGCTTGCTTCATCCGCTAAACGACTGGTAAATAACTGGCAGTCCCCTGTTTCATCTCTGGGCAAGTGTAATCCGCCTACGAGTTTATCTTTAACTAAAGCTAGTGCAGGTTCAATGGTTGCGCAACCATGATGATCTAATAAATTAAATTCAACCCCACAATGCTCTAATATTGCGATGTCTTTTTGTGCAGCATCGAGCTGTTTTTTGGTGCGAAACACTTGTAATGTACCGTGAGTGCGTGATTCATATTGTATGCCAATATCATTGCGTAACTGGTCTAAGCAATCGCGACTATATTCCGCCAAACGTACCATGCGCTCTTTATTAATTTCATAACTTTTAATGTTACAGTTTTGCAGCATTTTTATCATCCATTGGAATTGCCACAAACTACCATCGCGTTTGATGTGCAAAGGCGCGTGTTGTTGAAACATCCATTTCAACGCTTTAAGTGGTACGCCAGGCGCAGCCCAAGGCGCTGAATATCCAGGGGAAATTTGCCCAGCATTGGCAAAACTAGTTTCTAAACCAGGAGATGGCTGACGATCTATGACGGTAACATCAAACCCTTGTTTAGCTAAATAATAAGCACTGCTTACACCCACAACACCTGAGCCTAATATTAAAACGCGCATGATGCTCCATCCATCCTGATTAAACTGATAACTTAGCTAGCATAATGATTATTATCTTTGCAAATTCACTATATATTCTATTTATATCCGCTAAATTAACTAAATTTTATTTAAATATAAGTTTTGATCTAAAAATAGCCTATATTTTAGTTGTAACTTTATTTTAAGGTGAAATTATGCGCATACGCACGCATGCCACACGCCAACTCGATCGTATTGATATAAAAATATTATCAATTTTGCAAAAAGATGCGCGTATTCCAATTACTGAGCTGGCAGAAAAAGTCGGCTTATCAGTGACTCCCTGCGGTGAGCGCATCAAGCGTTTGGAAAAAGAGGGCATTATTTTAGGTTATCACGCAAAACTTGACCCACATGCATTGTCACTTGCGTTGCTAGTATTTGTTGAACTCAAGTTATCTACCAAGTCAGGAGTAATTTTTAATAAATTTAAGCAAGAAATATTAAAGCTTCCTAGTGTGCTTGAGTGCCATTTGGTTTCAGGCGATTTTGATTATTTAATTAAAGCACGGATAGCCCAAATGTCAGATTATCGTACATTGCTAGGCGACATACTACTGACCTTGCCCGGCGCACAAGAGTCTAGAAGCTATATTGTGATGGAAGAGGTTAAAGAAGGTTTTGCTTTACCGCTAGAAGGGCTTGGCATTGAGTAATTTGGTACTAAAAAGACGGCTATTTTTATCATATTATTAGAACCAATTGTATTAACTAATGATTATGTTTAGAAAAACTTATCTATGAAAATCCCGCTTGCAGAGCTTGTTTTAACCTACCTTGGCACCACAATCAATGCCGATTTACCAACGCATCGGCGTGTTTTTGAGCTTATTCGCTGCGCAATTTTAAATCATCAGCTGCAAGGTGGCAGTAGATTACCTTCCTCTCGAAATTTAGCGCTTGAAATTGGCTGTTCGCGCAATACAGTCATTGCCGCTTATGAGCAGTTGTTGGCTGAGGGCTATGTAGAAGCACGCATTGGTAGCGGTACAGTAGTGGCTGATACTTTGCCCAGCTTTTCGTTAGATAATCCTGAGCAAGCAAAAAATAAAACCACTAGTGTGATGCCACGTAAGCTTTCTAAGCGCGGTGATAAATTAACGCAAGCACCTTCTAGTTTGCATTATGAAATTCAGGAATTTATTGCAGGAGCCAATGGTTTTTCGGTATTTCCGTACAAGATATGGCAAAAATTACAAAATAAATATTGGCGTGAACCACTGCCAGCTTTTATGGATTATGCAAGATTGGGCGGATACCAGCGTTTACGAGAGGTGCTTGCAGAATATTTACGTGTTTCACGCTCTGTACGTTGTGAAGCCGACCAAATTTTAATTACTGCAGGTACGCAACAATCGTTAGATTTATGCGCGCGCTTGTTAGCTGATAGCGATGATATGGTATGGATGGAAAATCCAGGTTACTGGGGCGCACGGCGGATATTTGACGCCAATAACTTAGCATTACGCCCCATTGAGGTGGATAAAGATGGTATTTCACCTAATTTTAGTGACTTACAAAGTAATCCGCGCTTGATTTATTTAACACCTTCGCATCAATATCCAACTGATGTGGTGATGAGTTTAACGCGTAGACGCTTATTAATAGAGTTTGCAGCAAGTGTAGGGGCCTGGATTTTAGAAGATGACTACGATAGCGAGTTTCGCTACAAAGGTCGTCCAATCGCTTCATTACAGGGTTTGGACCACCATGACCGTGTAATATATTGTGGGACTTTTTCTAAAGTGCTGTACCCAGGTATCCGCATTGCTTATATCGTAGTGCCTAAAGATTTAATTACGCCATTTCGTACAGGGTTAGCAGATATTCATCGCCCTGGTCAAATGGCCGTGCAAGCTGCTTTGGCCGATTTTATTCAACAAGGGCACTTTGCTACACATATCCGAAATGTGCGTTTGCGTTATGGTCAAAGTCGCGCCTTATTGCAGCACACTTTGCAGCATCAATTATTACCGCAAGCTTATTTATCCAACGCTGATGCAGGGTTGCATTTGGTAGTGCATTTGCCTGATGATTGCGATGATGTACAACTCATGCATCTGGCTCGCTTGCAGCAGATCGATATTCGTCCATTATCTGCTTACTTTATTGCACCACCTATCAAACGCGGCATAGTGGTTGGTTACGGGTATTTGCCTTTAGATGAAATTGTGGCAGCGGCTACTAAATTGGCTAAATTAATTAATGAACACATTGAATCTCTAAACTTAAAGTAACAGAATAGATTTATCTAATTAGTGCGTAATTTACCCATCATGTATTAGTGACAGCAACATTGAAAACACTTGAAAAATTCTTTAAACCATGATGTGGTGACTTAAAAACTGTAACCAGCTATCAATATTGAACTAGAAATTTAGCTTTGACTTATCATATTGAAATTAATAGTAAAAGATTTAGTAAAGGTTTTAAGCATGTCAGATTTAATAAAAATACGTTTAGCAGAGTTGAATGATATTGATAAAATAGCCCTGCTTTTGATGAATATCGGCAATTTTGCCAGCAGGCGCCAGATTTTACACATGCTAAGCAATTTATAACAAATAGAATCCAAAATCACGAGTCCGTCATTTTAGTGGCTGAAAATACGGAGCCCAATTTAATGGGCTTCTGCCAAATGTATCCCACTTTTTGTTCTGTTGCAGCTGCACCAATTTTGGTACTTTATGATTTATTTGTAATAGAAACTACTAGGAAATTGGGTGCAGGGCGAGCGCTGATGCACGCTGCAGCTGATTATGCAAAAATCAATCATTACACACGTTTAGATTTATCTACCGCAAAGAACAATCTAAAAGCACAGGCACTTGATGAAAGCCTAGATTGGGTGCGCGATGAGCAATTTTACTATTACAGCATAAGTGTTTAACTTAATTTTCTATCAAAATAATGATAAAAAAATCAACCTTCCAAAAACTAAGCCTTCAATGGCGTAGTATTATTTTGATCAATATTATTTCTACGTTTGCTCAACTCGGTCAACTAGGAATCGGTTTTGCTGTTTTACCCATTTGGCTGGCAGCACGTGGTGTTGAGCCAATTAATTTAGGTTTTTTTGGTGCAGCAGAGTGGCTGGCATGTTGCTAGGCATGTTAGCCACCTTAAAATTAGTCGCTAAATTTAGTTCTAAAAAAGTGATTTTACTCGGCCTTATTTCATCATCACTAGGTTTTTTGTTAATTCCATTAAGCGATTGGCCGATTTGGCTTATTTCAGCTTTTTTAATCGGCTTTGGTATGGGGCTACGTTGGATAGCCCTTGAAACTTGGCTTTACCGCATAGTGCCCAAGAATATATTGGGGCAGGTTGCAGGTGTTCATGAAGCTTTAATTGCATCAGCGATGATTATTCCACCTGCATTAGTCGCTGTTTTGACTACAGCAAATAATCATTTACTGATCCTAGGCGTGATATTCAATTTATTTGCAGCAATGCCTTTGCTAATAATTAAAAGTGAGGTTTCAAAAAATATCAACGTAGATAATAAAATAAACTTTTTGCTTAATTTCAACTTCTTTAAAGTCGATAACACGATTTTGTTAGGACTTTATATTGCGATTGTTGGCGGGGTCATTGATGGTGCTTTGATGGCTTTATTCCCAATATTTAGCTTAGGACGTGGGTTGTTAGAGAGTCAAACAGGTTCATTATTAGCCTCAATTGGACTGGGTGGCTTAGTGATGCAGTATCCGATTGGCTGGTTATCAGACCGTGCAGGTTTCATCAAAGCGGGTTTGTTGGCAGCGGGTATTTCTTGCTTAGTAGCGACCATCATTGTGCTCACCACACTTAGCTTTAACTGGTTACTTTTGTTGTGCTTATTATTAGGCGCCGCTACCACATGCTTTTTAACGCTAGGTATTATTGTTGCGGCTTATACACAAGATCACAGTTTAATGGCGGAGAATATGAGCAAGGTCTCAATCGCCTTTACTGCTAGTTCTATAGTTGGGGCATTAATGGCTGGTTTTGCGGCAGAAAATGTGAATCATGACGCTGTTATTTGGTTGGTGGCTATTACTAGTGGTGTGGTAACTTTAGTTTTTACTCACGCTTTATTTAAACAAAAGGGATTAGCTAATACGATTGTGAGTTAAATCTATCATTTAAAAAATGCTATAATCTTG
>JAYVFU010000213.1:0-3031 GCA_043772865.1 Methylophilaceae bacterium | reverse complement strand
ACCGTATTCACTGGCGCATCTGCGCCTATCTTGGCGCGAATAATATGCGCTCCCTGCGGCGTGCAACCGCTATCTTTAGTGCAACCCACACCATTGGCGGCGGTGGATACAAGATAGCGCGCCATTACGCATCCCTCGTCGTCATACAAAGTTAAGGTTTGATTGGATATGAGTATTTTGATGCGCATATTTATTTTTGGAATCTAATTCTTAACACTTTGATTGCAATATGGATGTGTTAAATCACAATTGCCTGATGAACCCATACCACCATCCTGAACCCTAATAATATGGTCGTAGGAAACTGACCTTATTGGGTCTAAATAACCATCGCAAATTGGACATTTCAAGGCACTCTTCAATGCATTACGTATAAAAGCAGCACTTTTTGTATTATCGGAAAATTTTTCTGCTGCATTTGAATCACTACCTACGAAAACTTTTCCTACTAAGCCAGCATGAGCGATAAGACTTTGTTCAGAAAATGGCTCATCTCTATATAGCTGATTAATTGTTGAATCTAGTATCTCGGTATACTTCTCAACCCTTTTTTTACTAATAATTCGTTGCAGTATTATAGAAATTAAGTCTTTGTTTCGTATTAATATATCTTCCAATCTACTTCTAACTTTTGTAAATTTAACGAAGAAATGGTCATCATTATTTGATAGTTTTCGAGCAATTAAAGTGACGAATCCCATAAACATTGCAGATGAATGCTGTCCTGATGGTCCGTAGAAATAGACTGCGGGATGTAAGCCCAAGCTACCACTATCATTACCCGTAATTCTTTTTGCTAATTTAACTGTTTGCTTTAAACAATTTAATGTTTCCGCTCCATCAGTATCGTCAGTTTGAGTGGTTATCGCAGAGGGCTGATTATTGTGAGTATTAGCAGCCATGATGAAATCCATCAAAATTTTCATTCCATTTCTTACGCCTGTAGAGCCTCCAAGAGGCAAATCAAGAGTTTTAATTGGGGAGTTAATTTCAGGTGAAAACAATATGTCGTGTATTTTCACGGCATCTTCTTCTATTTTACGTCTTTTTTCTTCCTGAAATAATGACCAATATTTATGCCCCATTCCAGAACGTATAACCGCTCTTGCAGCAATTGCTATTGGTTTTTTTCTATTGTGTAGTAGCAGCTCTTCTAAATCATCCAGTGGTGTACCTTTGGTATTTATATGAAAAAAAGACCTTTCAGCTTTCTCTGCATTGCCATTAACCCATTGGATTGCGAGACCTCTTGATGCGACCGTATTGGTTCTAATTTTTTCACTTTCAGTCTGGTCACTGGCTGTCATTCTCGACTGAAAATGCTGCCAAGAACCGATACTATCTGCTATTAATTTTCTAGTAAGTTTTGCTGCTTTTACTTGTTCTGAAGGTAGCGAGTGTCCAAAAAAAGAAATGGAAACTGGACCATCACCATAATCATCTTCAACCCAAGCCTTCAGGACGCTTAATCTATGACCACCATCAATTACGAATATTCCTGTAGATGACCTCCAAAGAATTACTGATGGAATCAAGTCGCCATTTACATAGCATTCAAGCAAAGAACATACTTGTTCTGGAGCCCAGTGGTTAGTTTCTCTTTGGAAGTCAGGTTTTCTTAAACTAGGTGCTAAAAAACCAGCTTGACCAAAATCTCTAACAGAAATAGTACCTACTTGATCAAAGGATGCTGTTAGATTCCCATCATCTAAGGCAAAATCTTCCCGCTTAATCATTGCATCTAAATTTACCAATTTACTTTTACTAGCCATAAGTTATTCCCCTTATTCAATACTAGGCAAAATATAAAAAATGTATTTTATAGACCTTTTATTTTCACCACTTATTTGGCGGCCTGCGCGAGGTATGGAAAACCCGCAACACCTCCACCTGATTATTTTTAATGCGATATGGCACTAAATAATGCGTATTGCTAATCACCAGTTCGCGCGTGCCAAGCACTCGCCCAGAGCGACCTAATGCTGGCTGTGTAGCTAATAAATTTACTTGTGTTTCTATGGCTTCCACTACTTGGCTGGCGGCTAATGGGTTTTCTTGTGCAATAAAGTTAGCAATTTCATCTAAATTATTCAGCGCAGCGTTTAGCCAAATAATTTGCATCGCTAACTACTTGGCTTTCCATTTATCAAACACGGCTTTCACCTCAATATCAGTTGCAAAATCACCCGCATCGGCCTCTTGTATGGCGGCGTGAATCTCGTTGATTTGCCATTCATTGCTATCCACATAGGCTTTAATCGCCTCTGCCGCTAAGAAAGAGCGGCTGCGGTGGGTCGATTCAGCAAGTTTTTCCAGTTTATCTTTAACCGCATCATCTAATCGTAAAGTCACTGTTGCGCTCATCATCAACTCCTAAAAAATACAATGTGTACAATATAACACATTGTATTTTTTTATGTAATTGCCAAATAATCGTAACCTAATCATCCATTTTAAACCGCTGTCCAATCTTCCATCTTCAAACCCTCAATCCGCTCAAAATGCTTGGTGTTGTGCGTAACCAAAATCAAGTTTTCGGCGAGGGCATGAGCGCCAATTAAGGTATCCATATAGCCAATGGGTTTGCCGCTTTGTTTTTGTTCGCTGCGCGATTTTGAGTAATAATCGGCGGCTGGCACAGGCCATTCTAGGCAGGGAATATAATCTAAAAAAGCCAACACCGCTTTTTTAAGTGATGTCGCTTGCGGCACAAGCGCTAGGCCGTACAGCAGCTCTGCACGCGTCACGACTGAAATCGCCAAGGTGTCATTTGCCAAGCCTGCTTGAATTTTTGCGAGTAATGCAGGCTCTTTTAACTTAATCGCATAGCTGCAAGTGTCGGTGTCTAGCATGTAACGCAGCATTAAAAAATATCCCTAAATTCGCCTGCGTTATTGTCGCGTTCTGACATAAATTCATCGGGTATTTCTGCTGCTTGAATCAGTTTAAAGAGCTGCGCTAAACTTGAGGTAGGTTTTTTAGGTGTCACGGTGACAACGCCTGTGGCTTCATCCTTATGCAGCCACACCTC
>JAYVFU010000212.1:0-3034 GCA_043772865.1 Methylophilaceae bacterium | reverse complement strand
GCACCACCATTATCGAAACTGGCATCGACATCCCCACCGCCAACACCATTATTATGAATCGCGCCGATATGTTTGGCCTGGCGCAGCTGCATCAGTTAAGAGGCAGAGTAGGGCGTTCGCATCATCAAGCTTATGCGTATTTGCTCACCGATGAACACCGCAACATTACGCCACAAGCGCAAAAACGTTTGGATGCCATTCAGCTCATGGAAGATTTGGGTGCGGGTTTTCACCTTGCCATGCACGATTTAGAAATTCGCGGCGCGGGTGAATTGCTGGGCGATAATCAAAGCGGCGAGATGCAAGCGATTGGTTTTCAACTGTATTCCGACATGCTCAACCATGCGGTTAAACAGCTTAAAGCAGGTAAAGAACCCGATTTAGACGCGCCACTAGGCGTAACCACAGAAATCAATCTACATGTGCCAGCGCTGCTAACAAGCGTCTATTGCCCCGACGTGCACGAGCGCTTGGTGCTGTACAAACGCCTCGCCAACGCCAATAACGACGACGACCTAGACACCCTGCAAGAAGAGCTAATCGACCGCTTCGGCCTGCTGCCAGAACAAGGCGAGGCACTGCTGGCCTGCCACAGGCTACGCATCGCCGCCAAACCACTGGGCATTATTAAAATTGACGCCAGTGACGCGACCATACAATTACAATTTAATATTAAAGCGGATTTAGACCCAATGAAATTGGTGAGTCTGCTACAGCGCGATCGCCGCTGCCGCATGAACGGCCCAGATAAATTACGGGTGACGGTACAATTGGGCAATTTGGCGCATCGGGTGGAATTTGTAAAAACTTTGTTGAAAGAATTTGTTTAGAGATTGGCAATTTAACTTTAGCTATTTTGGAATCAAACAATGACCCCGCAAGCTTTTATTGCCCACTGGCAACATAATAAAATTACCGAACGTGCAGGTGCGCAGCAACACTTTAACGATTTATGCGAAGTGCTGGGCATGGAAAAACCACGCGATGCCGAAAATTATACTTTTGAGCGTGGTGCTAAAACGATTGGTGGGCAAGGCTGGGCGGATGTGTGGAAGCGTGGCTGTTTTGCTTGGGAATACAAAGCCCCCAACAAAGATTTAAACGCCGCACTTAAGCAGTTAATGAATTATGCGCTTGCGCTAGATAATCCGCCGCTGCTGGTTGTTAGTGATTTACGCACTATTGAAATTCACACACATTTTACTGGGCACCCTAGTGAAATTCACCGCATTGAAATTACTCAACTTACCCAACCAGAAACTTTACAAAAGCTAAAATGGCTTTTTACCGAACCAGAACTATTTAAACCACAACGCACTACTTATGCAGTAACTGAGCTGGCGGCTAAACGTATTGGAGAAATTGCAGAACGCCTGAATGCGCGTGCTAACGCGGCAGAAGAGGTTGCGCATTTTTTAATTCAATGCGTGTTTTGCATGTTTGCAGAAGATGCCAAACTTTTGCCCGAAAAATTATTTGAAACGGTGCTAGATAAATCTAACCCCGATGGCAGCAAAGCGCAAAAACGGTTAAGTGAACTGTTTAACGCCATGCAAGCTGGCGGCGATTTTCACATGACTGATATTCCTTGGTTTAATGGCGGCCTATTTAAAATAGTGAATGTGCCCGCGCTGCAAACCAACGATGTGGTTAGCCTGCTTGATGCCGCACGCATGGATTGGAGCCAGATAGAACCCGCAATTTTAGGCACATTATTTGAGCGCGGTTTAAACCCTGATATGCGCAGCCAGTTAGGCGCGCATTACACTGACCCTGCCACCATTATGAAAATAATCCGCCCAGTAGTGGAGCAGCCTTTGCTGGCAGAGTGGGCAACTGTAAAAGCAAAAATCGCTGTATTAGCGCCAAAAATGACATTAACTGGCAGTGGAAAATCCAGCAAATCAAGTCAACCCAATAAAGAAATGGCTGAAGGTTACCAATTATTTAGAGACTTTTTAGCGCGTTTGCGCAGCTTTAAAGTGCTAGACCCCGCCTGTGGCTCGGGCAATTTTTTGTACTTAGCACTTAAAACGTTAAAAGATATAGAGCACCGCGTTAATTTAGAGGTAGAAACTTTTGGCCTGCACCGTGAGTTAAGTATAGAAAGCAGCCCCGCCAATGTGCTAGGCATAGAGCTAAATCCTTACGCGGCAGAGCTAGCTAGGGTTACGGTATGGATAGGCGAAATTCAATGGATGCTAAGCCATGGTTACCAATATCGTAAAGACCCGATACTTGCGCCTTTAGACCATATTGAAAACCGAGATGCGATTTTAAATACAGATGGTACTGAGGCAGCGTGGCCAGTGTGCGATGTAATAGTGGGCAATCCGCCGTTTCTAGGAGGAGCCAAAAAACGACGTGAACTGGGTAACTCTTATTTCCAAACACTTTCTGCTGTTTATGAAGAGCGAGTAGCAAATAGAGCGGACATTGTGTGCTACTGGTTTGATAAAGCATTTAATCAAGTTTTATCTGGTGATACAAAGTATGTAGGATTTGTTGCTACTAATTCTATTCGTCAGAAAAGCAATCGTCAGGTACTTGAAAATATAGTAAAAAACAATAAAATTTTTGAGGCTTGGAGCGATGAAAATTGGATAAATGCTGGAGCCTCAGTGAGGGTTTCTCTTATATGTTTTGGCCTAAATGACTACACTCGTTTGGACGGACAAGAGGTAAGTAAAATTTACAGTGACTTACGTGCTGGTAATGACCTTACTAGTGCTAAATCTTTAACAGAAAATGCCTCAAAATCATTTTTTGGTCTTGCACTTGCAGGAAAATTTACTATATACCAATGTACCGCTCATGAATGGTTGGGTCTACCTAATCCTAATCAACAACCAAATAGTAATGTACTTCGCCAATTGTGGAATGGCTCAGACCTAACTGGACGTTGGAACGGCCGATGGGTAATTGATTTTGCCACTATGAGTCAAGATGAAGCAATGCTTTATGAAACTCCGTTTGCTCATGTTGAGAAATATGTACGACCAGTACGTCAAGTAAATAATAGACAATCACGTGC
>JAYVFU010000211.1:0-8710 GCA_043772865.1 Methylophilaceae bacterium | reverse complement strand
TTGAATACGGGGTAGGCGCTGCAGCCGTAGCTAATGGCTGGGCGGGTTATTTTATTAATACCCTAGCTAATTTCAATATATTTTTACCTATGGCACTCACAAAATCACCCATGTTAGGCGGCATCATTAACCTGCCCGCTTTTGCAATTATCTGGCTGCTCATTGTATTACTCATTGTGGGTGTTAAAGAAAGCGCTCGCTTTAACAATATTATCGTCATTGTTAAACTTTCTACCATTGCTATTTTTATTACGCTAGCTGCTGCGCATCTTAACAGCGCTAATTGGCATCCTTTTATGCCATTTGGCTGGTTTAGTACATTAGAAAATGGTAAAACTGTCGGCGTTTTAGCGGGTGCTTCTTTGGTATTTTTCGCTTACTTTGGGTTTGATGCCGTTTCTACCGCAGCAGAAGAAGCTAAAAATCCACAACGGGATTTACCCATTGGATTATTGGCATCGCTGATTTTCTGTACGGTGATTTACATTATCGTTTCTGCATTATTAACAGGCATTGTGCCTTACACTTCGCTCAATGTACCATCGCCCGTTGCTTTTGCTTTAAGTGAAATTGGGTATAAGTGGTCATCCACCTTGGTTTCTACTGGCGTTATTGCTGGCTTAATCACCGTATTACTTGTATTGCTTTATGGGCTTACTCGTATTTTATTTGCCATGAGCCGCGATGGACTCATTCCCGCGATGTTCTCGCAAGTTAACCCTGATAGACAAACGCCCACCAAAGTGATTTTAATGTGTGGTGTGGTGGTGTCAGTAGTAGCGGGATTTATTCCACTAGGTGAATTAGCAGAAACAGTGAATATTGGCACTTTGGTGAGCTTTATTATGGTGTGTGTGGGCGTGATCGTATTGCGTATTCGCCAACCCGATTTAAAACGACCATTCAAAAACCCGTGGAATCCTGTCATACCCGTACTCGGCATTTTATCTTGCGGCGCTTTAATTAGCTTTTTACCCACCACTACTTGGATTAGATTTTTAGTGTGGTTAATCATTGGCATCGTGATTTACTTTGCTTACTCAATGCACAAAAGTGAGCTTCATCACGCATAATCTACACAAAATTTAAATACAAAAAAGCCAGTCTTTTGAACTGGCTTTTTTGTATTTAACGCTTGATTTTATATTTACCAAGCTACTTACTAAAGTGTTAGCACCCATTGTACGATGGTTTTGATATCTTCATCTTTCACTTGTGGGCTATTGGCTGGCATGGCCATAGCACCCCACACACCGCCACCACCCGCTTTTACTTTAGCCACTAAACGTGCTTCTGCACCTTTATCGCCTTTGTATTTTGCGGCAACATCTTTATAGGCTGGACCCAACACTTTTTTATCAATGGCGTGGCATGCTAAGCAGCCACTTTTTTGCGCTAATGCTTTTGATGCATCTGCATCTAAAGCACTCGCTTGGGTAGCTAATAGCAGAGTACCCGCAGCAGCTAATGTCACTATCAATGTTTTCATATCATCTCCTTAAGTTCACTAATTTAAAATATTATGTATATTAACGTCTAATTCAGTACTAAATTTTTCCCCCAGCAAACTGTTAAGATTGTTTATTCATTAAGAATAATCACACTTATAAATTAACAATTGCGATAAAAACATTGTATGTTTTAACTTTAAAAAGCACCCTTTTAAAGGCTTTGCACAAGCAATTGGTAATTATTGATACTCGGACTGCATATAACGCCTTTACACACCCAAGCGTTGACATCGCCTGTAAAGCCTCTATTTAAAGTTTGAGGTAAATCACCCACGTTTTTATTCAAATAAATAAACAAATGATGCGGATAGTAAAGCGCATTCAAATTTTTAGACCAAGTAGATAACTGCGTATCATCGCCACGTAAAACAACCAGCGTAGGCGGTGAGATGTATTCACCTAGAGCATGTAATAAGCTTGCACAAGTAGCAGGGTTGCTTTGCATAACACGATCAAATGCCTGCAATGTGCGCTCTGCACTTTGCAAATAGCGCGGCTCACCTAATATATGCCCTAAACGCTGTAATGCCACAGCGGCAATACCATTACCATTAGGCGTGGCGTTGTCATAACACTGTTTTGGTCTATGGATGAGTGTTTCATGGCTGTGGCTGGTAAAATAAAAGCCGCCATCTTTTGCCTCAAACTCCTCAAGTAACGCCTCTGCAATATCTTCTGCAAATGCCATATCTTGGTTGCGATAATCTGCCTGCATCAACTCCAATAGTGCATCTAGTAAAAATGCATAATCATCTAAATAAGCGTTTAAATGCGCTGCCTGACCTACTTTGCAGGTTGCTAATAATCTATCGTTTATCCATAAATACTTATGAATATAATCTACCGAATTTTTTGCGATTGCTATCCAATCTGGGCGATTAAATACTCGTCCAGCACGCGCAATGCCTTTAATGGCTAGCGCATTCCAACTGGTGAGTATTTTGTCGTCAAGGCCGGGTCTAACTCTTTTTTCACGCGCGGTAAACAATTTAGCTTGGGCAGACTTTAATAAATCCGTGTCACTTGCATCAGGCTCAACTGCCATATAAGCATGCCAAGCAGCGCCTTCAAAATTAGCAGCACGGTCAAAGCCAAAACAACGACTAGCTACGGAAAACTCCTCTGCCGTAAGCAAAGCTTTAACTTCTGCTGGTTGCCAAACGTAAAATGCACCCTCTTCACTATGACCGTGCGTGTCTAATGAATCTGCATCTAAAGATGAATAAATTGCGCCTTCTGAAGATAACATTTCTCGTTGAAGCCAAGCCATGGTCTCCTCAACCACTTTTTTATATAGAGGATTCTGACTTAATTGGTAGCCATCTGCATATAAAAAAAGCAGCTGTCCATTGTCATACAGCATTTTTTCAAAATGTGGAATATTCCAGCGCGCATCCACTGAATAACGACAAAAACCGCCGCCAATATGATCATAGATACCACCATTAGCCATTGCGCTAAGCATCTGTAACGCCATTGCCTCGGCCTCTTTGTTACCAGCATGTGCCGCTTGCAGCAACAAAGTAATATCAGCAGGATTAGGAAATTTTGGCGCAACACCGAAACCACCATGTTCAAAATCGAAGCTGGATTTTAGCTGCAGAAACCCTTGCTTGATAGCAGTCGCATCCACTGAAATTACACTACTTGCAGGCGGTATCAAACGCGCGATTGCGTCTAGCACCTGACTATTTTGTGAAGCCAAATCATCTTTGCGCTCATGATAAAACGCTGCCACACGCGGAATTAAATCAGCAAAACCCGGCAACTGAAAACGCGGCATTTTAGGGAAATAAGTGCCCGTATAAAACGGTTCCTGACCTGGTGTTAAAAATACCGTAAGCGGCCAGCCACCGCTACTTTGTGACATTAATTGATGTGCAGACTGGTAAATTTGGTCGATATCAGGCCGCTCTTCACGATCTACTTTAATGTTAATAAAATGCTTATTCATAACGGCTGCAACAGAGTCATCTTCAAACGGTTCATGCGCCATTACGTGACGCCAATGACAAGCAGAGTAGCCAATAGAGAGCAAAATAGGTTTATCTTGCTCACGCGCCAGAGTTAACGCCGCTTCACCCCATGGATACCATTCCACGGGATTATCCGCATGTTGAAGTAAGTAAGGGCTAGTTTCGTGCTGTAAATAATTTTTCATTTAATAATTATACGATACTGCGATAGCCTAAGATGTATTTACGTCCCCTTTAAAGCGCTTTCTGCTGTGCCAATATCAATTAATCGTTGTGCTTGTTGTCGTACATTAATAGTGCAATAATGAATTGCTAGTTACAAATTAGTTACATATAAACTTCACAACTAACTAGCTTAGAATTTATAAAATAACAAAGATTTAGTTTTGCAGCTCTAGCTTTCAAGTTCGTTGATAGTTCGTTTTAATCTTTAGATTGATAACAAACAGAATGGGAGAAGTCATGTCAGTCGCATTAATCATTACTTTAAGCGCCGCATTTTTGGCCGTACTTTACGGCATCTTCATGAGCAAGTGGATTGCTGGACTGCCCGCAGGCAATGCGCGCATGCAAGAAATTGCAGGCGCCATTCAACAGGGTGCAACTGCCTATTTATCTCGCCAATACAAAGCCATTGCAATAGTCGGCGTGATACTCGCGATCTTGATTGCCGTATTTTTAGGGAAGTTAACCGCTATCGGTTTTGTAATAGGCGCTGTGCTTTCAGGCTCATGTGGCTTTATTGGTATGAACGTCTCGGTAAAGGCCAATGTGCGCACAGCACAAGCAGCCACCCATGGCATTGGGCCAGCATTAGATGTGGCGTTTAAAGGCGGTGCTATCACAGGCATGTTAGTAGTAGGGTTAGGTTTATTTGGCGTAGCAGGATTTTATTGGTTGTTAGGTGCTGAAAATGCAGCAGATCTTAACCCATTAATTGGGCTAGCCTTTGGCTCCTCCCTCATTTCAATCTTTGCGCGTTTAGGTGGTGGTATTTTCACTAAAGGTGCTGATGTAGGCGCTGACTTGGTCGGTAAAGTCGAAGCAGGTATTCCAGAAGATGACCCGCGTAACCCCGCCGTGATTGCAGATAATGTAGGCGATAACGTGGGCGATTGTGCAGGGATGGCAGCAGATTTATTTGAAACCTATGCCGTCACTTTAATCGCTACTATGGTGCTAGGCAGGTTAATTATCACGGGCGGTGGCGCTAGCGGTGTGCTCTATCCCTTACTATTAGGCGCAGTTTCAATTGTAGCCTCTATCATTGGTTGCTACTTTGTAAAAGCGAGCCTAGGTATGAAAAATGTCATGCCTGCCTTATACAAAGGCTTAGCAGTTGCTGGTTTGCTATCACTTGTTGCCTTCTATTTTGTCACGATTAAAATGTTTCCAGAAGGTATTACTACAGCTAATAAAACAGTCAGCGCGATGGCACTTTTTGGCTCATGTGCGGTAGGGCTAGTATTAACAGGTGCCTTAGTTTGGATTACAGAATATTACACAGGTACTGACTACGCACCAGTGAAACATATTGCGCAATCTTGCACAACTGGCCACGCGACTAACATTATTGCAGGCATTGGCGTTTCTATGAAGTCTACGGCTTGGCCTGTTATTTCTGTGTGTTTAGCTATTTTAGGGTCATTCCATTTAGGCGGGTTATATGGCATAGCCGTTGCCGCAACGTCAATGCTCAGCATGGCGGGTATTGTCGTGGCATTAGATGCATATGGCCCCATTACTGATAATGCTGGCGGTATCGCCGAAATGGCAGAATTACCAAGTAGCGTGCGCGATGTAACTGACCCACTAGATGCCGTTGGCAACACTACTAAAGCGGTTACAAAAGGCTATGCGATTGGCTCTGCTGGCTTAGCAGCACTGGTGCTATTTGCTGATTACACGCACAAACTAGAAGCTGCAGGTAAAAGTGTAGACTTTAGCCTGAGCGATCCCTTGGTCATTGTTGGCTTATTTATTGGTGGCTTAATCCCATTTTTGTTTGGTGCAATGGCTATGGAAGCCGTAGGTCGTGCGGCAGGTGCAGTGGTAGAAGAGGTGCGCCGACAGTTTCGTGACATTCCAGGCATTATGGATGGCACTGGCAAACCTGAATATGGCAAAGCCGTTGATATGCTCACCACAGCAGCCATTAAAGAAATGATGATTCCATCGTTACTCCCTGTAGCTGTACCAATTTTTGTTGGTTTAGTACTTGGGCCAAAAGCACTAGGTGGCTTACTGATGGGCACCATTGTGACAGGCTTATTTGTGGCAATCTCAATGTGTACTGGTGGTGGCGCTTGGGATAATGCAAAAAAATACATTGAAGATGGTCACTACGGTGGCAAAGGTTCAGAAGCACACAAAGCCGCTGTCACTGGTGATACCGTGGGCGACCCGTACAAAGATACAGCAGGCCCTGCGGTGAACCCACTCATTAAAATTATTAATATTGTGGCACTGTTGATTGTGCCTTTACTTTAATTAAAACTATTATTTTAATTAATAAAAAAGGCAGCTAACGCTGCCTTTTTTATTGTCTCCTACCGACTTAAACTAAAATGCAGGTTTAACTTTTGCGTTATCGTAATTAGCAACGCCTTCTAAAATCTCTTTTTTTGCTTGCTCAATATCACCCCAACCATTGATTTTGACCCATTTTCCTTTATCTAAATCTTTATAATGCTCAAAGAAATGAGAAATCATATTTAAGCGCCAGTCAGATACATCTGTATGTGCTTTTAAGTGATTGTATAAACCACAGACTTTTTCTACTGGTACGGCAAGCACTTTAGCATCAAGCCCTGCTTCATCTTCCATCAACAACACCCCTAGTGGGCGGCAACGTACAACAACACCAGGAATTAACGGTACCGGGGTCATCACCAATACATCTACTGGATCACCATCATCCGCTAAGGTGTGAGGCACATAGCCATAGTTGGTTGGGTATTGCATAGCCGTACCCATGAAACGATCAACAAAAATTGCGCCGCTTTCTTTGTCAACTTCATATTTCACAGGATCACCCTGCATCGGGATTTCAATAATCACGTTAAAATCATTAGGGACATCTTTGCCTGTTGGCACTTGGTTCAATGACATGCTTTTGTTTGCCTCAGTATTAATTGATAGGATTTAAAAAAATAGAATTATAACAAATTGTTGTGTAGGCGCGATGACGGTGTTTATTTCGCTGAATATTTCACTCAAGGCGAACTGCCTACCTCTATCTGACGACACTCTGCAATGACCGCTTCTGGGGTTAGCTTAATTGCACCATAAAGCAATAATGGAATAATAACCACTTCATCCAGCTGCCCAATAATTGGCAAAAAATCTGGTATCAAATCAAATGGCATCAATAAATAACCAATCGCTAGCCACAATAGTACCTTAGCCAATTTGGGGGTTTGTGGGTGCTTTTGCAGGCGTTGGTAAAATGCAAACTCTGCCTTTAGTTTTGCGGCAATTGCTTTTAGTTTGGCTTTAAGTTGAGTTAGCATAGCTAGTTTTAAAGATCTAGGTTTAATTGGTTAGTTTTTTTCCAGTTAAAATCTCAAAAGCCTCCATGTATTTTTCACTAGTTTTTAGGGCGATTTCGTCTGGTAATACAGGGGCTGGTGCCTGTTTGTTCCAACCGGTACTTTCTAGCCAATCGCGCACATATTGTTTATCAAAACTTGGTGGATTTTTACCGACAACATAGCTGGTTGCTGGCCAAAAACGTGATGAATCTGGCGTTAACACTTCATCCATCACATGTAGTACACCATCAGCATCTAGGCCAAATTCAAATTTAGTATCAGCGATAATAATGCCGCGAGTGAGCGCATATTCAGCCGCTTGCTTATAAAGATTAATAGCTGCTGTTCCAACTTGCGCAGTCAATTCCTTACCAATTAACGCTTCAACTTGAGCAATACTGATGTTTTCATCATGCTCTCCCACCGCTGCTTTGCTAGATGGCGTAAAAATAGGTTGAGGTAATTTTGAGGCTTCTTGTAAACCTGCGGGTAATTGAATGCCACACACGGTGCCTTGCGTTTTATATTCTTTCCAACCACTACCTACTAAGTAACCACGCACAATCGCTTCTAACGGTAACGGCTTAAGCTTTTTAATCACCACTGCACGACTTAAACCACCAACGCCTAACTGAGCTTTCTCTTCATTTGTTGTGACAACAGAGTGTGGATTAATACCAGTTAAATGATTAGGTATGACATTTTTTAGCTTTTCAAACCAAAAATTAGCCATTTGTGTCAGCATAGCTCCTTTATTAGCGATGCCAGTGGGCAGAATCACATCAAATGCAGATAACCTATCTGTACTCACTAAAAGCATGGTATTAGCATCAATATCGTAAATATCACGCACTTTACCTTGGTGAATTAGAGGCAAACTAGTAATTGTCGTTTTAAGTAAGGGCGAGTCTGTAGCTGTTGTGCTCATAGCTTTGGTTTGTTCAATTGAAATAGACTATTATTATAAGGTTTCAAACACAATTTGACTATTTGCAGTTTAGCCTGCTACCAATGTTTTTGAGTCATCAGCCTCGGTATGTTTAATTTGCACTATTTTTAAAGCGTTTGTGCCGCCCGCACTACCAATTGGCTCGCCAAAAGTTAGCAAAACATTATCTCCTGCATGTACTACACCATTTTTTAATAAGATGCGCTCTACCTCAGACAACACATCATTTAAACTTTTACCTTCTTGCTCAATGGGATAAGGATATACGCCACGATGTAAAGTCAATTTACGCCGCGCTACTTTATCTGGTGATAAGGCATAAATAGGCACAGTTGTATCTGCACGAGATAACCACTGCGCAGAGTTGCCAGACTGTGTCAGTGCTGCAATCGCTTTAATATTAAAATTATCAGCAATATAAATTGCCGCCATCGCGGTTGCTTCATCAGCTTTTACAAAGTCGCGAGCACGCCTTACGCTAAGCTTATGTTGGCTGTTATATTCTTTTTCTGCCTCAATACACACACGGTGTACGGCTTGAACAGCTTCGAGAGGAAACTTACCCGCTGCGGTTTCTGCCGAGAGCATCACTGCATCTGTGCCATCAAGCACCGCATTTGCTACATCCGACACTTCGGCACGTGTGGGAATTGGGCTAAAAATCATCGATTCCATCATCTGCGTAGCGGTAATTACGAGTTTATTTTGCGCACGCGCCATGCGTATCATGCGTTTTTGTAA